>CAYVVK010000295.1:7493-7814 GCA_964454855.1 uncultured Phaeodactylibacter sp.
GGTCTGCCCAATCCGAAGCGATCCAGGTAGCTGTGCCATACGTCTAACCCGATCTGAGAATCTTTGTAGGTATTATCGGCTTCATCTTGATTAATTATCCTGCGGAACAGCTTGTAGAAGTAGGTGTTAGAGGACAACTTGATACCCTTGGGCACATCGTAATAGCCAAAAGGCGCATGGTCTCCCATTGGGCCGCCTGAGCAATAGATGTTTTCGTAAGGACCGGTGACGCCCTCTTGCATGGCAATTAGGGCCTGAATGTTTTTAAAGATGGAGCCAGGGGGATACATGGCCATCACCGGGCGATTGAAAAGCGGTTTG
>CAYVVK010000296.1:0-849 GCA_964454855.1 uncultured Phaeodactylibacter sp.
GAGGCAGGCCACGCATCAGGTTGTCCACCAAAAAAATTTAGCTATTAATATTTTCGGGGTTCAAACTGGTAGACATTACCTTGTTCCACGGCATCATCCGCAATGTCTTCGAAGACGAACTCCAGTTTGCTCTCATCAAAGATCTCGAAGAACTCGTTCCAGCTCAGGTCTTCTTCGTCGGGAAAACTTTCGGAAGGAAAGCGAAAGCGCACGCGGTCTGTGACTCGTTCTCCTTCAAAGTTTCTCACCTGCACCGGGCGCGCTTCACGGGCTTCCGCCCAACTTTTAATGTCTTCGTGTTTGAACGTCCTTACTGTGCTCTTATCTCTTATCATGGTATATATTATTGATTTTCAATGCTTAGGTCTCGTTGATACAACAGTAAAAAATGGCAGAATGCTCACTCGGAAGGGCAGAAATCTTCGGCTATTTGTCATCAAAGTGCCAGGTAGCCGTTAAAAAGAGCGCCGGTAGTTGCGGCCTTCGGTAAAAGGCCATAACTTTATAGTGCGAGGTGGTGCCGGCCATCGCCTCCCATTGAGAAACCACATACCAGAATACATGGCCCCCACCCGGATACTCGTGGCATTGATGACGGCCGCCACCCTGGCCGCCTGTGACAGCGAAAAAATGAAAGGCGTACCCGAACCCCTGCAGGAATATACCGAACCGGAAGCTGCGGCCGGCTACCTCCAACTTCAAGCCGGCCATTACTGGGTGTACGAAAGCTATAGCGTCAACCTGGAAACCGGGGAGGAAACACCACTTCATAAGCGGGACAGCCTCTATGTACTTCGCGATACATTGATCAACCGCTCCCGGTACTTCATCCTTGAAGGCACCCGCCTC
>CAYVVK010000296.1:859-7793 GCA_964454855.1 uncultured Phaeodactylibacter sp.
CCGCCTCGGGCAAGGCTATCGCTCGGTGATCCGCTGCTCCGGCCCTGAAGTGATGGATGTGGAGGGGCACTTGCTGTTTTCCACAAAGATACCCGGCGATACGCTGCCCATCATGAGCAGCTTTCTGCCTGCCGACGCCTGGCACGGCCTGTCTTTTACCCGGAAAGCAGAGGCTGTAAAAGTTCCTTTCGGCCGATTCGACGCACTGGAAAACCGGCAGATTTTTTACTTCCAGGCCAAGCAGGGAAGCCCCGCTGCCGACTCCGTCCGCCGGCGTTCCGATTATTTCACCAAAGATATCGGCCTCATCAAGTACAGCAGCTACTTTCCCGGCCGCCCCCTGGATATTGAAATGCGCCTGCTCAGGACGAACGTGTACCCTTAGGAAATACCATCCAGCCTGCTATCTTTGTTTTCCCAAACAGGATCGCCCATGCAGCTGGAATGGTACCACTATCTTATTGCTATACTTGGAAGCGCACTGGCGGGCAGCGTCAACACCCTGGCCGGCAATGGCTCAGCTGTTACCCTCACCATTCTTACCGAACTGCTCGGCCTGCCCGGAAACCTGGCCAATGGCACCAACCGCATCGGCATTTTCACCCAGAGTGCGGCGGGCGCTTTTGCTTTTTATCGCAATGGCAAGCTCAAGCTCGGCCGCAGCTGGCTGCCCATTACACTCAACATACTGGGCGCCATCGCCGGCGTTATCGTAGCTGTCAATGTGAGCAATGAGGAATTCAAGAGCGTTTTCCGCTTCCTTATGGTGGCCATGCTGTTCGTCATTCTGGTGAAACCCAAACGCTGGTTGCGCGAGACCGACCTCGGCCGAAAGCCCAATCTGTGGATCGCCGTGCCGCTCTATCTCGCCCTCGGCTTCTACGGCGGCTTCATACAGATGGGAATGGGCGTTTTCTTCCTGGCCGTGATGGTGCTGTTCGCCCACTACAGCCTCATCGACGCGAATGCCGTCAAGCTATTTGTAGTGGGAGCCTACACCTTCCTGGTCATCCTGATTTTTCAAAGCCAGGGGCTGATCGACTGGAAGATCGGCCTGATCATGGCTGCCGGGCAGACCGTAGGGGGTTATTTTACCGCTCATTACGCTTCTTTATACAAGGAGGCAAATATATGGGCGCACCGCCTGCTGATAGTAGTCGTCATCCTGGCCATCATCAAATTATTCAACCTGCATCAGTATTTCCTCTGAAGACATAGCGCGAAGGCCTGAAGTTATGTAAATTGTATTTTTGCAAACAAAAAACAGATATTCCCGTGAAGCAACTTTTGTTTTTCTCCCTGCTGTTCTTAAGCGCTGCCGCCTGCAATTCCGCCCAGCCGCCGGAAAAACCGGAAACGCTTCCACCCTCACAGGACAAGCCGGCTCTTCAACCCGCCGTGCAGGAATCCCGCTTCGACACCACGCTCGATGGAAAACCCGTGCGGCTCTACCACCTCGCCAATGACAACGGCATGCTGGTATCGATCACCAATTTCGGCGGCCGGGTAGTGAGCCTGTTGGTGCCCGGAAGGGACGGCAAGCCGGAAGATGTCGTTCAGGGCTTTCCCTCCATAGAAGGCTACCTGAACGCCAGTGAATCCTACTTCGGCGCCACCATCGGCCGCTATGGCAACCGCATCGCAAAAGGGCGCTTTACTTTACAGGGGAAAGACTACCAACTCGCCCGAAACAACGGCGAGAACCACCTGCACGGCGGCCCCGGAGGCTTCCATAATGTAGTGTGGAATGCCGAACAGCCAGGCCCCCGTGAGCTGAGGCTCAACTACCGCTCCGAAGATGGGGAGGAAGGCTATCCCGGTACGCTCTACACTACCGTCACCTACGAATTGGCCGATGACAATATTCTCCGCATAAACTACAAAGCTTCTACAACCAAGCCTACTGTAGTAAACCTCACCCATCATTCTTTCTTTAACCTGAGCGGAAACCCGGGCACTTCCATCAATGATCACCAGCTCATGATCAACGCCCAGTACTACACCCCTGTGGATGAGGGGCTGATCCCCACCGGAGAGATAGCAGAAGTAGCGGGCACGCCCTTTGATTTCCGAACCGCCAAGCCGATCGGCCAGGATCTGTCCGCCGGGCATGAACAACTGGCCTATGGCCAGGGATACGACCACAACTTCGTGCTGGCGCGCCCCGGCAGGGCGGAGGGAGAGCTCGGCCTGGCCGCCTGGGTAAAGGAACCACAGAGCGGCCGCGTAATGGAAGTGTGGACGAACGAACCCGGCCTGCAGTTCTACGGCGGCAATTTCCTCGACGGCTCGGATACCGGCAAGGAAGGGACAACCTACGGCTACCGTACCTCCTTCTGCCTGGAAAGCCAGCACTTCCCGGATTCTCCCAATCGGTTGAAGTTTCCGACGACGGTGCTGCTCCCCGGGCAAACCTATAGCTCCACCTGCGAATATCGCTTTTCGGCGGCTCAAGAATAAACCCATTGTTATGATCAACCCCTACCTCGACAGCGCCTTACTCATCTGGGGGTATATGACCCTCTTCTTTTTCATTGCCTGGTGGAAACGCGACAACAGCATCGTGGATGCCGGCTGGGGCCCGGGCTTCGTGCTGGTAGCCTGGTGGATGCACTTCCTGTACCCGCATTCCTGGAGCTGGCTGCCGGCCCTGCTGGTGAGCATCTGGGGAATCCGGCTCGCCGTACACATCGGGGCCCGAATAATAAAACAGAGAAAAGAAGACTGGCGCTACGCAAAGTGGAGGGAAGAATGGGGGCGCTGGGTAGTGCCTCGCTCCTATCTGCAGGTATTTCTCCTGCAGGGCTTTTTCCTGTGGGTGATCGCCCTGCCACTGATGCAGCGGCCGGCGCCGGAAACGATCGGCTGGTACCAGTTGATTGGCGCCGGGCTCTGGATGCTGGGCTTTCTGTGGGAGGCTATTGCCGACTGGCAGCTGCAACGCTTCAAGGCTCGCCCTGACAGCAAGGGCAGGATCATGACGGAGGGCCTGTGGCGGCTTTCCCGCCATCCCAACTATTTCGGAGAGATCTTACTGTGGTGGGGGCTCTGGCTGTTTTTGTTGCCCTGCGGCGAATGGCACATCAGCCTGGCCAGCCCTATCGTGCTTACCTGGCTGCTGACGAATGTATCTGGTGTGCCCATGCTGGAAAAGAAATACGAAGGCGATCCCGAATTTGAGGCCTATAAGAAAAACACGCCGGCCCTGATACCGGACATCCGAAAGGCTTTTATCTCTTAGATGACTGTAGGTCGGCTGGATCAAAGAGTGCGGTGAGCGGCGGCGCGAAGAAGCCCAGAAACGCCTGAATTACCTGATCAAGATGACCCGGCAGGGCAAAACCTACGGCACTATCCCGATCACAGAATGGCCAATCAATACTTAGGCTCATTTATACTTCTCCCGCCGAAGGTTTTTATGCTAAATTAGCGCCCTCTTAAACCTTCAAGCTGATGTGGATAGAAATTCGCCAGACCCTCCGCCTGGGCTGGCCCATCATACTGGGCAACCTCACACAGATCGCACTGGGCATCATCGACAGTGCCATGGTGGGGGCTATCCACAGCAGCCAGCTGGCAGCCGCTTCCTTTGTAAATAATATCATCACCCTGCCGCTCATTCTCGCCATTGGCCTGACAATGGCCCTTTCTCCCCTGGTGGCCAATGCCATGGGGGAAGACGATACCGACAAGCCCCTGCGCATTCTCTACAACGGCGCCTGGATCGTTGGCCTGGCTGCTCTGGCCATGGCGCTCATTTTACATTTTGGCGCCAATATCGTCTATCATATGGGGCAGGACGCCATCGTGGCGAAGCTTTCCCGGCCCTATCTTATCTGGATGGCCTGGGGTATGGTGCCCATGGCCCTGTTCATGGCCATGAAGCAGTTTGCCGATGGCCTGGGCAAGACCCGCACGCCCATGTATCTGGCCGTGCTGTCCATTCCCATTAATGTGCTGGTCAACTACGCGTTTATCTTCGGCGAGTGGGGCGCGCCGCGCATGGAACTCGAGGGCGCGGGGGTTGGCACCCTGGTTTCCCGCCTTTTTATCATGGTGGCCATAGCCATCCTTATTTTCCGTTCGAAAGATTTTGCGCCCTATCGGCAACATCTGCGCAGCCAGCTTCAGATACGCAGGGACCGCATGCAGGACATCTTCCGCATCGGCATCCCCTCCAGCCTGCAGTACGGCATGGAATCAGCCTCCTTTGCCGTTTCCGGCATCATGGCCGGCTGGCTGGGGTACATTCAGCAGGCTTCTCATCAAATCGCTCTGGGTATCGCCTCTGTGACCTTCATGGTGTCGCTGGGCATTAGCGCTGCCGGCAGCATACGGGTAGCCTATGCCCACGGGCGCCGAAACTGGAACAGCGCCCGGCAGATCGGCCAGACCACCTTACTGATGGCCGCCGTCTACGGCCTGGCCTGTGCCCTGTTCTTCATCGCCGGCCGCTATCAGCTTCCACTCCTCTTCAATGACGAAGCACCGGTCATAGAGTACGCCGCCATGCTGCTGTTGCTGGCGGCGGTCTTCCAGATCTCCGATTCTGTTCAGGCGGTGGGCGTGGGCCTGCTGAGAGGTATACAGGATGTAAGAGTCCCCACCTTCTTCGTAGGGCTGGCCTACTGGCTGATCGGTATCCCCACCGGCTATCTGCTGGCCTTCGAGGCGGGCTGGGAGATCTATGGCATCTGGGCGGGTTTTGTGTTTGGGCTGAGTGCCAGCGCCATTCTGCTGACCATCCGCTTCCTTCGGCTGACGAAAAGCCAAAAGGAGGTGATGGCCTAAGCAACTTCAAAAGCAGTAATAAGCATTAGCCCCGAAAAAAATCGCCTGCTCCCGGCTTTTATCCCAACTTTTGGCCTACTGCCCATACCGGGCCCGTACCAGGCATACTGCATACTGCACTCATCCTGCATACTCAATCTCCCGAAGCATCTCCGGCTCAAGCAGAGTAACCTGCTTTTTATTGATCCGGATCAGCCCGTCATTTTTAAAACTCATCAGCATGCGCGTGACGCTTTCGCGGGAGGCGCCCACCCACTCGGAGAGTTCGGTGCGGCTGAGGGGTAGCTGGAAGGTATTGCTTCCATAAACCGATTCTGCAAAATACAGCAGGGCGCCGGCAATGCGGCCGGCCGTCTGCTTGTGGCTTTGTAGTACGAAGCGCTTGAACTCCGTCAGTTCATTACGGCATATATCGGCGATGATCTCATAGGCGAATTTCCCATTGTTGTGGATGAGGTAGCGGAAGGTATCAATATCGATAAAACAGGCGGTGGTAGGCTCCAGGGCCGTTGCGGAGTAGTTGTTGACGCGGTCGCCAAAGACAGTCGGCAATCCCAGGTAGGCCGGGGTGCTGACGATCTTGAAAATATAGTCTTTCCCATTGGGAGCGCGCATGTGCATTTTCACCAGGCCGGTTTGCAGGTAAGCGATGTGCGCATTAAGGCTGTTTTCCTTGAACAGGGTCTCTCCTTTATCAAAGTTTGCTTCGGAAACGTTATTGGCGAGCAATTCCTGCTCGCTTTCCGTCAGAACGGAAACGGCGCAGGATTTAACCGGGCAATTTCTACATTTGAAAACGTCAGTCTGCATGGTAATTCATCTTTCATTTATTTGTGACTTAAGTAGGCGGACAGAACAATTTAACAATGTAGCCCAGACCCGTACCGGGGCGGGTTTCGCCATGCTCAACAATCTTCTCGGAACGCCTGAGAATAAGGCGTTTCAGACTCTACTGCCGAAGCAGTATAGGTAAAATAAACCTGACCGCCTGCTTATTACACTGAGTAAAGTGAGGCATTGCTTGGCGGTTTGCTGGATTTATTAGGAACTATAGGTTCATTTATTACAGGATCCAGACTGATTTCACCTTAAAATTCTCACCATGAAAAACCTCCTGTGGGGTGTAACTATTCAGCATAAGGGCAAAAGTATCCCTAAAGCAATTGACAGAAAATAAGCGATTCCAGCAATGAGCAGCGTCAGTAGCTTAAGTGATTTTTATCAAAAAATCAACCACTCTCCGTATTTTACAGGCTGGCAAGCCTTTTAGGAATAAGGCCTGTCGCTGTAGAAGAGGCCCACCATCGGTTTTAACCAGAGCTTGTATCCTTTGCCATCATGTAAATCTTTTTCACCTATGCGATTGTTGTATTTGGCGCTTTTCCTTCTGCCTGCTATTTCCTTCACCGGCCTTTCCGCCCGGGCCAGCCCTGCAGATTCTCTGATGCAGAAGGCTGAAGCCTGCCTGAATAAAGGACAGAAAGCCGAAGCCCTGGAATATTTCCTGCAGGCAGCATCCGCTTTCCAGGCGGCCGGCAGCCAGCAAGGCCGCATACGGGCCTTGCTGCGGACAGGCTATGTTCATTTGTCCGGTTTCTCCACCGAAAAAGCCATCCAAGCCTACCAGGAAGCCGCCAGGGCCGCCCGCAAAGCCCATCTGAGCCTGCTCTACCGCCAGGCCATCGATGCCCTGGCCACCATTTATTTCATGACCGGCGCCCCGGAAGAGGCAGCGGCCCTCTTTCAGGAAAGTATCGCACTGGCAAAGAAAGAGGACGACCGGCAGCACCTATCCACCCTGTTGGTGCAACTGGGGGATACCTACCGGCAGTTAGGCCGTTTAGACTCGGCGCGCCTCCTTCTGAAGGACGCCCTGCAGATCAAAAATGAGATTGGCGATACCAACGGACAGGCACTGGCCCTCAACTATCTCGGCATTTTTTACTATCGCCTGGGAGACTACCAGCAGGCGCTGGATTACTACTTCCAAACCCTGGAAAAAAAGGAGGCCGTGGGAGATTCCTCTGGTATAGCCCTGATGCTGAAAAACATCTCTAATGTGTTCATCGGCCTGGGAGACTGGCAAAAAGCTGCGGATTACGCCGAACGCCTGAGAGTCGATCTGCGTGCGGAGTTGGAATAC
>CAYVVK010000297.1:0-7792 GCA_964454855.1 uncultured Phaeodactylibacter sp.
TTTTTCCCGGTTCTCTTCCCAGGCCGCTCGTGTGATGATGGAATCTTTCAGATCCCGCCATTTCCAGGCAATGATCATTACTCTGTTCATAGGTCTCAGGTGTTTAGGGCCCCATCAGTACATTGATGAGGTTGTACTTCAAAGTTGTCCTCTTTCTTGCCGTCTTCTGAAGGGCCTTCGCTGTAGGCAGACCTGATCCAGGGGTAATAGGCCTGACTTCTGGTTATCTCTTTTTCACTCTTCCAGCTCTCCCATTCCTGCCAACCCTCCGGCTGCACGCTGCTGAAGTAGTTGTTAAACAGCATGGCGGCGCAGATCTTGTCCTGAAAGTTGCCCCCCAGCTTGGCGCGGTTGTTTTTGGTAATGACATCTTCTTTCAACTGTTCTATTCGCTGCAGCACCAGGTTCTGGCCATTCTGCACCAGGCTCGTTTTGTGGTCTAGCCATACGCCGACCTTGTACAGTAAAGGCTCGCTGGATTGCCGTACCCTGCGGCTGAGCGCGGCGGGGCGGATGCCAATGGCGAGGGTCAGGCCTTTCTCCGCCATTTCCCTCCTGGCTGCTTTCCCAAAGTGTTTAACATTGCGGATCTCATTTTCTATCAGGGTGAGGAAAGCGTGCTTGCCCACTACACCTCCGGGGAAGAACACCTCACATTGCTTGAGTTCTGCCTTCAGGATATCGTGCTGTTTGCCATTCTGATAAAATTGATGTTGCCTTATGACTGGGCTATCGTCTCTTCCGGAAACATCCACAGTGGCCAGGATGCCGTCGATCAATTCCCCCCTGCTATTTTGTTTGATGGTGTAGGTTCGCCTTAGTGGCTCTTTCTTGAATCTTTTATTGGGGCCAAAAGGCTGATAACCGTAAATCACTATGCGGAAATGCACCTTCCTGACCTGCTCGGAATGAGCGATGGTGCCTACGTAGAGGGGGTTCTTTATCAGGTCTTCCCAGATTACGTCATACAGGGTCTTGATCTCTCCTCCGAACTGATGGTCGCGGATGATGCCACTCCAGAAAGCTCCCTTTTCCATCAGGAAACGGAACAGCGGCGCCAGCTGCGGGGCTACGGGAAGCAGCTGGGTGATGACAGGGCTCAGAGACGGAGCTTTACTTTCCTGGTGCTCCAGATAGCGGTACCAGCGGGTGAGAATGTCCTGAGCCCCTTTTTTGAGGTCGGCGCGTTGGGCTACTTTGGTAAACTGGCTTTGCAGAAAGGAACCGATGCCATCGACGTATTCTTTGATACTGTTATTTTTCGCCAATGGGTCGGCCAGGGCACCTGCTTTGTCCTCTATAATCCTTTGCTGGAACCACCATTTCAGGGTGGTCAGGCTGTGGGCACTGATGTTGTGCGCATACGAATCGATGAGTATAGACGTGATGGCCCGGCGGCGGTTTTCGTGCTGGTATTGGTCGAACAGCTTTTCATTCTGGCGGATGCGTTCTTTAAAGTATTTTTTTGAGTTCTCGTAGTATTCAATGTAATTGAGGCTCTGAAGAATAGGAGTGGGGTTCTGGTTGATCCGGTTTATGGCTTCATCCAGCATTTCGATCCGGCGTCGTGCAATGGCATCTCGGAAGTTCTCTTCCTCCAGGTTCCATACCCAGATCAGGTTCTCGTACTCCCGGGTGAACAGGCGGATGAGCTGAAGGTATAGCCGCGAGCGTTTTTCCTTGCAGAGCTTCTCTCTTTCTTCCTTGCGGAAGACCAGGTGGGTGACGCTTTCGAAGCTCCCGAACTGAAAAACGGGCAAGGAGATATACTTGGCTTGATCCAGCTTACCGTCACGCTTATTAACGCACCTATAAAATGAATAACACCGTGAAATATCTGCTCAAAAGCATTATCGGATTAAGACTTTACGCCACAAAGGCCGGGTTCTTATAGCCTCCGGGCATCACAAAAGGCCTGAACTGAAATATTCATAAATCCAAAAACTATATGTTATGCCTGATCCAATGACAGCTCTAATATTGATCGTTATAGGTGCCATAGTTGGCATTACTTTACTGGCGCTCATTCTGGGCACTATTTTTCGGGGCCTCATTGCCCGGCCCTATTACAATGCGCCTAATGGGTTGGGCGGCTTTTCAGCTGCACTGCTTTTCTTTGTCGCTCTGGCCCTGTTGCTATCTGGGTATCAGCCCGGGGAGGAGTACACCGGGCCTGATCCCAAAGAACCGCCCCCCAGAGGCTTTACCATACCAACGCAACCTGCCTCAGAAGATGTAAGCTCTTATGAATTGAGAAAGTCCCGGCCTCTTTCAGCAGAAGGGGGGATGGAACGGGAACTAAAAGAAAAACTTCACAGGAGCAACCTTTCAGAAAAACCATTTTCAGAGGGAAAGCAGCTTCCTGTCAATCTCCATACCTTACAGATTGGCGCTTTTTCGAGCTGGGAAAACGCCCAGGCCTTCCGGGAGCAGTGCCGGCCCAGAGTGGACAGGCAGATTAATGTGGTGCAAGAAGCAGGCCAGTTCAAAGTCCTGGTAGGCCAATTCGAAGACTACGGTACCGCGAAATCCTTTGAAAGGCAGTTGGAAAGAATGGGGATAAACGCATTGGCCCGAAAATTACCCGCTTTAAAGAATACTGATCCTGCCTGAATCATTTCCATTTCGCCCTTCTTTGGTTTGCCTTCCCGGGTTACCCGGGAAGGCTCATTTTCTATGTGGCCTACTCTAGAGATAGCCGGTGAAATGGTTTATTCTTTCTATTTTTGCCTGCCTTTTTCACAGATTGTCTGAAGAGCGTAAAGCTATTTCGGGCCTTCAACAATCCCCCTCAAAGAGTGTTTATTATAAAACTACCGAAACGCAAGAATGACAAAGACCAAAATAGTAGGCAAAATGGGAATCATACAGCTGGCAGGAGTCATCCTGCTGCTGGTCATCCTGCCTCTGGGCTCCTGGTATTATCTGCAAACCGGCCTGGATTACCGCCTCGAGGCCATGAAAGAGCTGAAGGACTACGGCAAGATCCCGGAACTTGCATTTTCGGATCTTCGCGACAGTACCGTGCAGCAAAACCGTTTTGCCAATGGCCTAATGGTGGGGCACTTCTTCTCGGAAGAAGGGAAAGAAACCTACGGCAAGCTGGTTGCTAAATTTCAGGACCAGTTCGAGGAGCGTAAGGATGTTTTTTTGGTGGCCTTCGAGAATGAATCCTCTCCCGAAGCCAGGGAAAAGCTGGGCGACTTTGCCGCTGCCTACGGCCTGGAAGACAAACCGCAGTGCTATTTCCTTACCGGTGAACGGCCGGAAATGGAGCGCGTGGCCAGAGCCATCAGCTTCCCTGCTGATCCAGACAACAACCATCTGCTCTTTTTTGCCGACAGCCTCATGGTGCGCGCTTACTACGATATGCGGCAGGAAGAAGACATCAGGAGGCTGGTGAAACACATCACCCTCAACCTGATGCCGGAAGAAGATGCAGGCCTCATTTTTGAAAGAGAAGTGGAAAAGTAAGAAAAGTAATGGAGCGTAACCTTCAACTGGAAAAACAACTCAATGTAGCTGCCTGGGCCATCACCGGGGTAGTACTCCTTCTGGTGGGGCTGATGCGGCAGGTCAAAATACCGCTGCCCTCTGGCTGGGACTTCAGCTTTTTACCCCCTTTTCACGCCACGCTCAATGCCCTTACGGCAGTGGTGTTATTAGTGGCCTTTTATTTCATCAGGCAAAAGAATGTGGAGGCCCACCGCAAAGCCATCTATGTGGCCATTGGCTTTTCGGTACTCTTTTTGTTGTCCTATGTGGCCTATCACTTCACCACGCCGGAGACCATCTACGGGGATCTCAATCACGATGGCTCCCTGAGTGCCGAAGAACTGGCGGCTGTGGGCAGCTCCCGCACCTGGTATCTGGTACTTCTGCTGAGCCACATCGTGCTGGCGGCATTGATCCTGCCGTTTATTCTGTTTACCTTTATCCGGGCGTATACCGGGCAGTACGAGCGGCACCGCAAAATGGCCCGCTGGGTATTTCCCATCTGGCTGTACGTGGCGGTTACCGGGCCGGTGGCCTATTATATGTTGATGCCCTATTATCCCTAGATTTAGGGCTTGGGCGAAGAAAAATATCGACCGAAGAAAAAAGACTTGACAATATGAAATTCAATATCACCAAATGGTTAAGCATTCTGGCTTTGGCCTTTGCGCTTTCCTTGTCTGCCACTACAGAGGTGCAGGGGCAGTGCCCCATGTGCCGCATGTCTGCCGAGAGCAATCTGAAAAATGGCGGTACGGAGGGCCAGGGCCTCAACAACGGCATCCTCTACATGCTGGCTACACCCTATCTCATTGTGGGCGTCATTGGCTTTGTCTGGTGGCGCAACCGGCAGAGAGAAGAGGAAGAAGAGCAGATAGCTTAATTACAACTGAAACAACAAACCTGCCGACAGCCCCAGGCCCCGGTTTTTGATCTCCAGCTCCGGATCCCGGGGCTCGATATCTTCCAGGCCAATCAGGTAGCGGATATCCAGAAAGAGGATGCCGATCTGCAGGCCGCCGCCAAAAGACAGATTGATATCGGAGCGCTCGTATTCCCCCTCGAAATCAATATCGCTCGTCACCTCAATGCCACTGCTGCTGGTCGTTACCTGTCCGTCCAGCGCCTGGCTGTAAAAAGCGCCGGCAGCCAGGTAAGCCGCAAAACTGCGCTCGCCAAATTTGGCTTTCAACAGGCCACCCAGGTCCAGATAATTGATCTCCACTTCCGTTTTGGTAATGATATTATTGCCGAGGATGCTGCGCTCTGCGGAATAGCCGCGGCGCAGGTAAGTGGCTTCCGGCTGAATGAAGAAGTTGTTGCCGAGCCCTATTTCCAGCAGGGCGCCTGCCAGCAAGCCTGCTTCGCTGCCCAATTCCACTCCTTCGAGCGGGCGGATATCGGCGCCGGCAAAATTAATTCCTGCCCGCCCGCCTATGGATAATTGAGCACTTGCTAAAGCGGCCCAGAGCAGCAGCCCTAAGAACAGTCCTGATCTTTTCATAATAGAAAGCATTTATTATGGATACACCGGCAAAGTACATCTATTTTATTTCTACCGCCAGAATTTCAACGACTACTTCGCTGGCCTCGCACCAGTCTTTGCCGGCGGGAAAGGCCCATGACTTTTCACCGTAGTACGCCTTTATCCTGAGGCTGGCGCCGGCCTCCAACATACTGAACAGGGTAGAGTAGGGGAGCGCCGTTTCATAGCGGCCATGCCATTTGCCCCGGGACTTCTCCAGAAACATGGACTCCACTTTTTCGGTGCCGCCAATGCGTGCTCCTTCCTGATAAAAGGCCAGGCTGTCGACGGTGCGGATGGGGGCCTTTGTGAACAGGGAGAACCGCATGTCTGCCTTTTCCGGTATGGCCTGGCTGTACGTAAAGGTGAAATCGGTTTCCATCCTCGCCTTTCCCTTCATGGCTTTGAATTCAGCAGGGTGGATGAAATAGAGGGTATAGCCGTCCTGCAGGGACTGTCGCAGGTAGTCATCGGAATTCTGGGCATGGCTTCCGATGGCTGTTGCCAGAGCGAGCAGGAAAAAGATCGGTTTCAGAGGCATGGCTTGATATATTTCGTAATGGTATGGCTTTCGTATTTCTGCCGGGCGGCACTGCTGTCTCTGCTGGCCTGGTCGATCAGGGTGACAGCCCCGAACCTCGCGTCAGTGATGAGCAGCCGGTTAAAATAAGCATCGGTGCCGAAGCGGGAAAAGAGAAACTGATAGCGGAACCTGTCGCCCTGTTCCATTCTGCGGGCTATGGTTTCAAAACCCGCCGCTTCCATAGCTTCGTTGACGCTTTTGAGATCGGCCCGGTTGAAGGTAGAAACGAAAAGGGTATCAGCGGAAGGGCCGGCCAGCGTTTTTGAAAAAAACTGGCCGGTGCTGTCTATCCAGAAAGACTGCGTGTACCTGCTGCGTGCGGAGGCGTCATTATCCACCACCAGATAGGCGCTGCTGGTATCCAGGCAGATGTCATAGCTCAGGTTCACTACTCCCTGCGGGCTGCTTCCTTTCTGGCGGTTCAGGAGCAGATAGGCGATGTAAAGCAGGGCGAAAAAGCCGGCGACGATGTATTTCCAATTCATTGATCAGCGCTGATTTGCGACAGGTTCTAAAAAGAATTAGCCCCAGGGCAAATTGCCCATGAGGCTAATTCTACAGAGTTTATCGCCTTGTCTTAGTCTCCATAAACGTAAACGGTAAACTTGGCATAGATGCCGAGAATGCTGCTGGCTTCGTAGTCCACGTGGGAAATACGGGTAATGCCGGCCTTCTTGGCAGCACTGTCGATACTGGCATCCCCGGTGGCGACGATGCCCAGGATGGAGGTTACCTCCGCCGTGCCCACTTTCGTAGCTACGGGGTTGGACGTGGCCATCAATGGAGCTTTCAGGTCAGTGTAAATAAAACCCGTTACCGGAGAAGCGACATAAGCGCCACAGCTGGAAAGGGTCAGAGCAATGGCGGCGATTAACAAAAAGTTTTTCATGTTGGTTTGAATTTTGTTATTTGGACAAAGGTTTTAGTTATCAGGTTGCTAAATTAAACGAATCTTTGAGACAAAGAAAAATTTTTAGACAACGCATTAAAAAAATTGCGCCTGCAATCCTTTACTCCTTACTCCTTACGGCTTTTGCTCCTATAGGCTCTTTCGTTTTTCTGATAAGTAGAAATGAAAAAGGCTGCCCATCCCAGGATGAAAAGCAGGCCGCCGAGCGGCGTTACCGGCCCGATCCAACTGGTAGAAATATTTAGAATATCCTGAACGGACAGCAGGTACAGAGAACCGGAAAACAGCAAGACACCCGCAACAAAGAACCAGCCGGCAAAAGGCAGGAACCGGGCCTTTCGAGAATACAGCAAAAGGCCAACTGCCACAGTAGCTAAGGCATGGTAAAACTGGTAGCGAACGCCGATCTCAAAGGTATTCAGCTGCTCCGGAGAAATGGCCTCTTTCAGGCTGTGAGAACCAAAAGCGCCAAGCACGACCGCTACCAGGGCCAGAAGGCTGCCCAGGCGCAGGAAAGTCTTTCTCATTGGTCTGTATTTTGTTATTTAGTAATTTGGGGCTGGCCCCATTTAGTAAAACTAACTGAAATGAAGAAAATTATTGTCAGGCTGTTGCCAGAATATCGCTGGGCGATAATGGCTGTTTCGCTGGCCATGACCCTGGGAGTGGTCGTTTATCTTTTCTGGATCTACCCCTGCAGCCCGGAGGAGGCTGTTCCTGACACCTCGGCGGCTGTTTTCCGATTCTCCGGCGATAAAAATAAGGAATCCGGCCCGGATTCCTTACAATTTGCGCCTCTTTTGCAGGTTTTCCCGCCTCTGGAGGCGGATTACCTTGCTTTCAAAGGCTTTTTTTCACAGGCAGAGGAAAGTGCGCCCTCCGATGGCCTGTGGGTGGTTCAGAATGTCAGCCCCGGAGACTGGGCGCTGTACTTCGTCGCCAAGGCTCCCTCTTTTCCCCTGGCTGAAGTGCTGGCCACTTTCCCGGAACGCGAGCCTTCCATTTTCAGGGGAGCATCCATTTATCAGCTCAATACGGCGGACGGGAAAAGCCTGGCCGTGGCTGCCTATCGCAACCTGTTGATCCTCGGCCGGCTCCCTCTGCAGGTGGAGGCCGGTATTGCCCGGTTGAAAGGCGCTCCTGTGGACTGGCTTCCCGGTGAGCAGCAGAACTGGTTTTATCTGCGTACCGAGAACCTCCTCCCTTTCGGAGCAGGGGTCTGGAAGCCCGCCTTGCGGGAGCGGCCAAAAGATATTCTCAGGCTTGCCCAGTTCTTTGC
>CAYVVK010000298.1:0-7787 GCA_964454855.1 uncultured Phaeodactylibacter sp.
GCCGGCTCTTTCGCCCTGATGGCAATCGTAGTCGCCTGCCTGGGTTTGCTGGGCCTGGCGGCATTCACGGCGGAACGGCGCACTAAAGAAATAGGCATACGAAAAGTACTGGGAGCTACCGTGCGAAACATCGTAGCTCTGCTGTCCGGGGAGTTCCTGGCGCTGGTGGGTTTTGCACTGCTGCTGGCTGCGCCCATTGCCTGGTGCGCCATGAGCCGCTGGCTGCAAAATTTCGCCTACCGCATCGAACTGCAATGGTGGGTGCTGTTGCTGGCCGGCGGGCTTTCCATTGCAATCGCTTTTGTAACCGTTGGCTATCAGGCGCTGCGGGCGGCGCTGGCCAACCCGGCCGAAGCTTTGAAGAATGAATAGTAGTCGAGGCCTTATCATTGAATAGAAGCTTTCGTGGTTTATCAGACGCCTCGACGTTCCGGCTTCCGGACACACTGACTTCCGTAATACCGCAACCCTGAAGTACAGCCCGGCAGCCTTGCATTCGGCCGGCTGACTTCAGGGCGGGCACCAAAACACCAAAAAACCTCAACACCGAAACACCAGTTCACATGCTCCAAAACTACATCAAGATCGCCCTGCGCAACCTCTGGCGCAATAAGGCTTACTTCAGCATCAATGTGCTGGGGCTGGGCATTGCCCTGGCCTGCAGCATCATTGCCTATCTGAACTTCGCTTTCGACCGCAGCTTCGACCGTTTCCATGAACAGGTGGATCGCATCTTCCGTATCAACATGATACAGGAGAGCAACGGCCGCGAATTGGGGGTAGTGCCCCTGCCGTTGGGCCCGGCGGCAGCGCGGGAGGCCGGTGGCGTGCAGCGTTCGGTGCAGGCCCTGTACCGGCAGGTGGCGGTGAAACGGGAGGGCCTGGTGTTGGGAGAGCAGGTGCAGTTTACGACGCCCGGTTTTTTTGAACTCTTCACCTTTTCTCTGAAAGCAGGGAGCTTCGAAGCGCTGCAGGACAAGAACAAGGTGCTCGTCAGTGAGGGAGTGGCGCAGCGTTATTTCGGAGAGGAGCCGGCACTGGGCAAAGAATTGATCCTCTATCCCGGTGAGCCGCATCAGCAATCGCTGCTGGTGGGCGCCGTTTTTGAAGATCCGCCCCTGAATTCCAGCCTGCGTTTCGAAGTAGCCACTCATATCGACAATCTCATTGAAGAGGGCAAGCCTTTGGATCCTGCGGATTGGAGCACCTTTGCTTCCCTTACTTTCCTGGAACTGGACAAGCCGGCGGATGCCGCTGCTCTTGCCGGCCAACTTGAAGCACAGTATCTGTCGCTGCAGAACAAGCATGCGCGCCGCCTTAAGGGCAGCGGATACGTCCTGGAACCCTTCACTGCCTCTGCGCACCGGGCCAGAGAGGTGGGCATCAACTACCTGAGATCCAGCTTTCCGGTGCCCGCTGTCTGGGGCCCCATCGTAATGGCCATGCTGCTGTTGCTCACGGCCTGCCTGAACTTTACCAATACCGCTATCTCGGCCTCCAACCGGCGGCTCAAAGAGATGGGCATGCGCAAGGTTATGGGCGGCACGAAGCGGCAGCTCGCGCTTCAGCTGCTGAGCGAAAACTTTTTCATCTGCCTGCTGGGCCTGCTGGCAGGCTTGCTGCTGGTGGAGCTTTTGCTGCCCCCCTACAACGCCATGTGGCCCTACCTGCACCTGGATGCAGAGTATCTTACCGACTGGAAGCTGCTTGGCTTCATGGCTTTTGCACTCCTGGCCACGGGGCTGTTGGCGGGCGCCTATCCGGCCTTTTACATCAGCAGCTTCAGGCCGGCGGCCATTTTCCGTGGGAAAACCAAATTCGGCGGTTCCAACCTCTTCACCCGCATCCTGCTGGGCGTGCAGGTGATGATCGCCCTGGTGGCCATGCTGGCGGGCCTCAATTTTATGCACAACGCCGCCTTTCAGGAAGAGGCCGACCTGGGGTACGGCAGGACGGGTATCCTGGGCTGCGCAGTCGATGGCAAGGCAGAGTATGAGCGCCTCCGGCAGCGCCTGCAGCAGCATCCGAAGGTGGAAGGCATCGCCGGCTCGGAGCAGCACCTCGGTTACCATCTGCTGAGCCGGGAGGCCGAGTGGAAAGGGCAGCGCTACGAACTGGCCAAGCTGGGTGTGGGAGAGCACTATCTGGAATTGATGGGCCTGGAAATACTGGAGGGGCGCGGCTTCGAGGAGGAACTGGCCACTGACGACAAGGCCCTGCTGATCAATGAAACGCTGGCTGCCGAGCTGAGCCTGGATGAGCCGCTGGGCACTCAACTGAGGCTGGACTCGACAGACTATACCGTGATCGGTATTGTGAAGGATTTCATGCAGTCCGATTTCTTCATGCCCATCATGCCTACCGCCATCACCCGTTCCGCTCCGGAAGACTACAACTACCTGCTGGTGCGCAGCCGTGCCCCGGATATGCTGGCGCTGGAAGAAGACATGCGGGAAGCGTGGGCCAAGCTGTTTCCCTTTCAGGCCTTTCGCAGTTTTTTCCAGGATGACGTGCTGGCCGAAGACCTGCGCGTAACCAATAACATCAAGTGGATCTTCCTGTTCCTGGCCATCGTTACCATACTGTTGTCCATGACGGGGCTTTTCTCCATCGTTTCCCTCAATGTGCTCCGGCGGATGAAGGAGATCGCCATCCGCCGCATCTTCGGGGCCGAGCCCCGGCACATCGCCTACCTGATCAATAAGAACTACCTGTGGATCTTCGCCGGCGCGGCTTTGGCCGGTATCGCCGGCGGGAGTTTCCTCTCCTGGAAACTGCTGGACGGGATCTTTGCGATCCACGCCGGTTTGGATACCAGCGGTATGATAATAGCGGCAGTTGGCATGATCTTGGTTGCTGTGGCTACCATAGGCATTAAGGTGCTGGGCGTGCTGAAGGCCAACCCGGCGGATATCATCAGGAGCGAGTGATGGAATGAGGAAATTATTCTTCACCGGGACCTTACCAAGATTAAAAAATGATAACCCATGTTTTGGAGCAACCTGAAAATATTCTGGCGCAACCTGTGGAAGAACGGCACATTCAGCATCATCACCCTGGTGGGGCTGTCGCTGAGCCTGTCGGTTTGCATGCTATTCATCATGCTCATCCGGGGGGCGTATGATTTCGATACCTTTCATCCAAAAGCAGAGGCCGTTTACCGCATACTGACTACTGCCGAGCGCAAGGCCGGGGGCACCGAAAGCTATGCCACTTCTCCCGCCATCGTGGGGGAGCAGGCCACCAATAATTACGCTTTCGTAGAAGCCTGGGTGCCACTAAACCGGGGGCTCAATGGCGAGGTAGTGATCGAGGAAGCTCCCTTGTCGCTGCGGGGCCTGTTTACCAAGCCGGCCTTTTTCGAGCTTTTTGGGTTTACCCTGGAAAAAGGGGATCCGGCCACTGCCCTGAGCGAGCCCTATTCGCTGGTACTGACGCAGGAAACGGCAGCCCGCTTTTTCGGCAAAGAGGACCCCATGGGAAAGACGCTGGAGATGCCCGGCCTGGAGGCTACCTTCACCGTAACCGGCCTGCTGGATGAGTTTCCCGGTAAGACCCACCTGGAGTTTGAGGCGTTAGGGGCATTCAGCACTCTGCAATCGCTGGAAGCAGCGGAGCAGATCCGGCCGGTGCGCACGGATTGGACGGATTACTATTCTACCTACAACTTCATTCGCCTGAAAGATGGAATAGCACCCGAAGAAGTGGAAAACGCCCTGGCCGAAGTGACAGCCAAGGGCTATGCCGGCCTGCAAATGGAAACGCGGGATGCCGGCTATTCCTTTTCTTTGCAACCCCTGGCAAAGATCACTCCGGGGGGTAACCTATCTAACAGCATGGGCCGCGGCTTACCTTCTTTCCTGTTGATCTTCCTGTCTGTCCTCGGCCTGATTGTCATCCTTTCGGCCAGCTTCAACTATACGAGCCTGAGTATTGCCCGTTCGCTTTCCCGCACTAAGGAGGTGGGCGTGCGCAAGGTGCTGGGCGCCAGCCGCCGACAGGTCTTTTGGCAGTTCATCTTCGAAGCCGTGGCGATGGCCCTGCTGGCCCTACTGCTGGCCTACCCCTTGTTGAAAGTTGCCATTCAGGGCTTCAACCAGCTTTAGTTCGCCGAATTTACAGACATGAACCTCAGGGAAGATATCGGCCTGTACAGCTGGTTTGTGCTCTTTACCGTGCTGGTAGGCCTGCTCGCGGGGGTACTGCCGGCCCTTACCCTGTCGAAGACGAGCCCACAGGTAGTATTGCAACAACTGAGCAGGGTGCGCCTGCTGGGAAAAATGGGCCTGCGCCGGGCGCTGCTGGCCATACAGCTTTGCATCTCTCTGGCTTTTCTCGTAATGGTAACCGCCACCTACCGGCAGGTGGGCCATGCACTGGCGATGAACTTTGGTTTTGATAAGGAATACATTCTGAATGTGAACATGCAGGGGCAGGAGTATACGAAACTGGCCAATACCTTCACCGCGGTGAGTGGCGTGGAGGAGATCTCCGCCATTTCCCATAACATGGGCACCTGGGCGGATAGTAAAACCGATGTGCGGGTAGAGGAAAGTGCCGAGCCGGTGGAGGTCCGCGATTACATAGTGGATGAGGCCTACCTGGAAAATTTCGGCCTGAAGCTCATTGCCGGAGAGCAATTCCCGCGAGCGCCGGAGCAACAGCAGGAGCGATTCGCCATTGCCAACGAAATGTTCCTGAAACAGTTTCAGCTTGGTACTCCCTTGCAGGCCCTTGGCAAAACAATATTCGTAGGCGACAGCACGCGCCTGGCCCTGCATGGTGTGGTTGAGGACTTCCACTATAAACCTGCCATCTATAATCTTGAACCTCTGCTGCTGCGCTACAACCCGGAGCAGCTCAACATCATGAACCTCAAGCTCAGCAGCCAGGACGCTACGAGCACCATCGCCGCCCTGGAGCGCGCCTGGAAAAAGATCGACCCGCATCACCCCTTCGAATACCAGTTCTTCGATGATGCGGTGCGGGAGAATTACGCCAACTTTATGGACCTGCTCTGGATCGTGGGCTTCCTGGCGCTGTTGGCCATCGTCATTGCCCTGATGGGCCTGTTCGGCATGGCGGTTTACACCATTAAGACCCGGAAAAAGGAGATCAGCATCCGCAAAGTGATGGGCGCCAGCCTGCGCGACCTGGCCTGGCTGTTGTCGAAGTCTTACTTCTATCTTTTTCTCATCGCTGCGGCCATTGCCTTGCCCATCAGCTACCTGCTGAGCAAACAGCTGGTATTGCAGCAATTTGCCCAGCAATATCCGATGGGGGTGGGCCTCTTCCTGCCCGGCCTGCTGCTGCTGGCCGGCCTGGTGGCGTTAACGGTGTTGTCTCAAACCCTAAAGGCCGCAAGGAGCAACCCGGCCGAAGCCCTGAAAGTGGAGTAGGGGGATGCCCGTATAGGTGAAGGCGCTACGTAGCGAGCAGGGGCTTTCCTGCTGCCCGGGGGCACCTTGCCTCACCTGCCGCCGTATCCGGTTTCCGAATTCCGCCTTCCGATTTCGAACCGTTCATTTCCGAACACTCCTCTGTTCGGCAACGCACAGCCCGTCCTGTTTTTGAGCGCCGGTCACTGGCTTAAATGGCTGATTTTTAATAACTTGAATTTTTGGCATAAGCCTTGCGCTTCTATAAGTGCTTTTGTAAGAAATCAATCATCCAGACTACCGACAACTTAAAACACATGATCCAACTCAAAGACATTGAGCGCTATTACCGCAACGGCTTCCGCAAAGCCTGGGTCCTCAACCAGATCAATCTGGAAGTGAAAGAAGGGGAATTCGTTACCGTTATGGGGCCGAGCGGCGCCGGGAAGTCCACCCTGCTCAATATCATTGGCATGCTGGAAGAACCCTCCGGCGGAGAGTTCTACTTCTTTGACGAGGCGGTGCATAAGTTCAATGAGCGAAAGCGCAGCGAGCTGCACAAGGCCTACATGGGCTTCGTCTTCCAGGCCTACCACCTCATCGACGACCTGACCGTCTATGAGAACATCGAAACTCCCCTGTTGTACCGCGGCGTGAAAAGCAAAGAACGCAAGAGCATGGTGGCGGAGATCCTCGACCGCTTCAACATCGTGGCCAAGAAGGACCTCTTCCCCGAGCAGCTCTCCGGCGGGCAGCAGCAGCTGGTGGGCGTGGCCCGGGCGGTCATTACCAAGCCGCGCCTCCTGCTGGCCGATGAACCCACCGGCAACCTGCACACCAAACAGGGCGACCAGATCATGGAACTCTTCAAAGAGCTGAACGACGACGGCGTGACCATCATCCAGGTGACCCACTCGGAGCGCAACGCTTCCTTCGGCACCCGCATCGTCGAGCTGGTGGATGGCAATGTCAAAAACGACCGGCAGATCCGCGAGCCGTCCAGCCAGGCAGATGAGGCTCAGGCGATGCCTAATGGGAAATAGAGTGTTTGTGTGTATTTGTGTTTATGTGCATTAGGTTCCCATCTATCACATCAAAGTGCTCGATTGCAAATCCGGATACGCCTATACACCGAAACACGCCCCCTTCCTCACTAGATAGATTCCAACTGTAAAACCCGACTATCATGACTTGGAACTATCTGAAAATAGCCATTCGCAACCTGCTTAAGCATCGCTTGTACAGCAGCATCAACCTGCTGGGCCTGTCAATAGGGTTAGCTATCGTATTGCTGATCATGTTGTACCTGCAAGTGGAGTGCAGTTATGACAACTGGCACCCGAACGAGGATCAGCTATACCGCATTGCTATCCAAACCTACCGGGGAGAGGTGCAGGAAGAAGAAAGCCATATCTTTACGCCGCCCATCGGGCCGGATATGAAAGCGGAATTCCCGGAGGTGAAAGCCTATACCCGTTTTTCCACTCCGCAGCCGGCTTACCTGAGCCGGGAAGGGAAAGCTCTGCAAGTGGCGGGCATTCATTATGCCGATACTTCTTTCGGCCAGCCTTAGAAGGCTGGCCGATGGCTCTGCCAGGCAAAGCTCCGATATGGTGTAGCCGTAAAGCTTTGATAATTAAAGATATGCGATCTGGCGTCTGGCATCTGATGTCTGGCGTCCAAAGTCTAAAATGAGATATAAAACTAAAAAAAGGCAAGCACCTGAGCGGTGGGGCTCTAGTGCTTTGGGAGTTAATTAATTGACAGGTAGTTGGTGTTATAATAGATTGATAACCCGTTGATTATTTCGACTGCCGACTGTCAACTATTTACTGCCGACTGCACTAGCAGCCGGCCACAAGTATTGAGTGGTTGGCAGAAAGGGCGCCTAAGTGTCCGTAAATGAACACTCTTTTGTGCGCTGACGCACAACTTCATGATCACCTTCCAAAGGGTTTGGCATTAGTTTGTTGATTATCAGTTTGTTATTTTTGGTGGCATGCTTATTGATAAATAAACCTTGTATTTATTCGAATAGCAAACACCCAACTGTGATCAAAAATTTTCTGAAGTTAGCCTGGCGTAACATCCGGAAGCACAAGCAGGCCTCCCTGATCAATATCGGAGGCCTGGCGGTGGGCATTGCCGCCTGCCTGCTGATCGGCCAGTACATCCGCTATGAGCTGAGCTATGACAATTTCTACCGGGCGCCGGAGCAGGTGTTCCGGGTAAATACCATTTTCAAAGAAGGAGCCAAAGAGGAGCGTTATGCGACAGCCCCACCGCCCCTGGCTTCCGCTCTACTCAATGACATTCACGAAATAGAGGCCGCCTGCCGCGTGTTCAACTGGAGCGACTTCACCATGCGCCCCGACGATGATTTTGACAAAGTGTTTCGCGAAACCAATG
>CAYVVK010000299.1:0-7766 GCA_964454855.1 uncultured Phaeodactylibacter sp.
TGGAGCTGGAAGAACTAGTGCCCCGCCGGGAAGAAATGGAAGAAGACATCAGGATGCTTCTCGTTCCCAAAGATCCTGATGATTCCAAAGACGTCATCGTCGAGATCCGTTCGGGTACCGGAGGAGATGAGGCCAGCCTCTTTGCCGGCGACCTGTACCGCATGTATTCCCGCTACTTTGAAGAACAGGGCTGGAAAGTGGAGATCGTCAGCGTGAACGAAGGCACCGTAGGCGGCTACAACAAACTCGTCCTGGAGGTCTCCGGAGACGAGGTTTACGGCAAACTCAAGTTTGAGTCGGGCGCCCATCGTGTACAGCGCGTGCCCCAGACCGAATCACAGGGCCGGGTGCATACCTCCGCCGCTACCGTGGCCGTCATGCCCAAGCTGGAAATGGAAGACGTGGACATCAACAAGGCCGACCTCAAGATCGATACCTACCGCTCCAGCGGCGCCGGCGGCCAGCATGTCAATAAAACGGAATCGGCCGTTCGCATTACCCACATCCCCACGGGTATTGTATCCGAAAGCCAGGACGGCCGCTCCCAGATCAAGAACCGCGAGATCGCCCTGCAACGCCTCTATGTCAAGATTCAGGAGGTACAGCGCGAACAGTACGAATCCGAACAGGCGGCTAAGCGCAAATCCCTGGTCGGCAGCGGCGACCGCTCCGGTAAGATCCGCACCTACAACTTCCCCCAAAACCGCGTGACGGACCACCGCCTGGAAGGAGACAACAAAAACTTTAACCTCCAGCAGGTGATGGAAGGAGACCTCGGCCCCATCATCGAAACCCTGCAGATGGTGGAGAATGCGGAGAAGCTGCAGGAGGGGGTTGTGGAATGATGCTATCGATCCTACAACACCTGCTTCAAATGATGCACCAAATGATCCACATAATCATGCATCAGATAATCCAGGCTGGCAGGAGTACCTTCCTTCACCGGCTTCCAGGCGATCTCGTGTAAGTTGTGTTCTGTTGTTTCCCGCAGGCGCACGGAATCCGGGACGGCATCCATGACCCTGGCGAGGTGTAAGTTGAAGTAGTACCACAACCCAACCGTAGCCCTCCAGGGAATGGCCTGATATTTTTGCAGGGCCACCCACTCTTCCTGTTTGTACCCATCGAAAATAAGAGAGCCTCTGGCCTGAGCGCGCACGAAACGCCGGTGGTTATTGGTGGCGGAGTCCACCAGATGGCCCAGTATTTCCCGTTTGAACCACTTGCCGGGAGAAGGGCGCAGCACGCTGTCCGCTTCGCTAACCTTGTCGAGGCGGGGTTTTACCTCTTCGATAATGCTGTGGAGCCTGGCTCCGGGAGATGGTTTTTTCATGTGTAAGGAGATTAATAAATACGAAGTTAACACAAAAATAATTTACCCTTAACATGCCAGCAAGGCGCTCCCGCCGCATCCTTCCCTAGTTTTACGCTGCGGAAAAAAGAGCCCTTAAATTTGGAGGCTCTCCGTCCGCAAACAACAACTTGTTCACCCAAAATGACACCTATGATGCACCATTACTCCCTTTGGAGAGCATTGAGTACACTGCTGCTCCTCACTTTTTTCACCCCCCTTTTACTCGCCCAGGAAACCCGGGAACTGTTTCAGGGTTTCGAAAACGACGGCAGCGGTGACTGGAACTTCACCCTCAGCCCGGCAGCGTATAACGCCGACGGCGGCAATGACGTCTGGGCCGACACCAGTGTGACCAGCGCCATACTACCGGCCACCGGCCAGCGCTTCTGGTACATGGCCGACCTGGAGAACCCCAATGGCGGCAACGACAGCTTCCACACCATGGACTTCGAGGAAGTGGATCTTTCCGGCTTCCTGGCCAATGCCGTTTCCTTCAAATACTACACCATTGGCTATGAAGATGCCGACTCCATCGGCTACATCATCGAGACCGAGCCCGGCAGCGGCTTTGACATGGACAACTACGTGGATCTGGAAAGAAATACCCAGGGCTGGATTACCGTTTTCATCAACCTGCCGGTTGGCGCTCCCGTCGGCCGCCTGCGCCTGATGGCCAAACAGAACGGTGGCTCGGACTATGCCGGCTTCGACGACGTCACCATCTTCAGCAGTACGGAAGACGTCCTGCCTCCGCTGGTCACTGCCTTTGAGTTGACAAGCTCGAATACCGTGCGGGCCACCTACAATGAGCCCATGGATGTGGCCAGTGTGGAAGATCCCGGCAACTACAGTATCGCAGCTACCATCAGCACCATTACCTACACCGAACCGGCCGTGGGTTTTCCTTATGTGGACATCACCTTCGCCGATGACTTTACCGACGGCCAACTGTATACCCTGGATGCCGCGCTGGTGACGGACGTGGCGGGTAATTTCCTCGCTTCCGCGCCTGTAGAGTTTATTTACAACAACTCCACTCCGCAGCTCGTCATCAGCGAGATCATGTACAACGATCCCGGCTCGGACAATCTGGAGTTCATTGAGATCTATAATGCAGGGACAGCCGCAGCCCTGGGCGGCCTGGAGATCAGCGGAGAATTCAGCTTTACCTTTCCCGAACAGGCCCTGGATGCCGGCGCTACCGTCCTCCTGGCATTGGATGAAGCCGCTGCCGAATCTTTCTTCGGCGAAGACTTCATCGATTGGGGCATCGACAACCTCGGCAACGGCGGCGGCGATATCCTTATTACCAACTTCAGCGGCGCCCTCATCGATTCGGTTAGTTATAGCGATGATCCCCCTTGGCCCGTAGAGGCCGATGGCGACGGCCCTTCTCTCGAACTCATTTCTCCCAGCCTGGATAATAGCGAAGCTACCAACTGGCGGGCCACCTCCACCCAATTTGGAGATACGGAAGTATTCGCCACACCTGGAACCGTGGCAGACGACCTGACTCCCCTTATCGCTTTTACCGATGGCGCCCTCGCAGTGGAAGAAGGATCTGGTGCGCTGGAGATCGGCTTGTCGCTCTCCATACCCAACGGCATGGCCAGTCAGGCTACGATAAGCGTAAAAAGCAGCTCTACCGCCGCGGAAGGAGAGGATTATACCATTGGCTCCACCACCATCGATTTTACCGGTATTGCCGCCGATACGCAGTTCGTTCAGCTCGATATTCCGGACAATAGCACACTCGGAGGTAAATACCTCATTCTCGAAGTAAGCAGCATTACTAATGGCGAAACCGGGACGAACAATGAATTGACACTCCTGATCAAAGACAACGACTTGTCGGCGCCTGCCTCTCCCATCGTCCCCGAAACCATACTCGAGTGGCTGGGCAGCTACGAGGTAGGCGGTGATGATGCCGTAGCCGAGATCGTAGCCCATGACCCGGGCAGCCAGCGCCTCTTTGCCGCCAATTCTGAAGAGAACCGCCTGGAGATCGTCGATTTCTCCGATCCAGCCAGCCTCGGCCCCGTCAACTCCATCGACCTTTCGGTATTTAACGTCGGTGAGATCAACTCCGTGGCGGCGTATAATGGCATTGTAGCCGTGGCCATGGCCGCCGACGCCACCTCCGCTAACGGCAGTGTGCTCTTCTTCGACACCGACGGTTTCCTGCTCAGTTCGGTGGAAGTAGGCGTATTGCCCGATATGCTGATCTTCACCCCCGACGGCAGCAAGCTGCTGACCGCCAACGAAGGCGAACCCAACGATGAATATACCGAAGACCCGGAAGGCTCCGTGAGCATTATTGACCTTACCGCCGGCGTGGAAAACCTTACCAACGCGGATGTGACGAATGTAAGCTTCACCGCCTTCAATGCGCAGGAAGCCGATCTCAAAGCGGCTGGCGTGCGCATCTTCGGCCCCGGCGCTACCGTAGCGCAGGACCTGGAGTCGGAATACATCGCCATCTCCGATGATGGCGCCACCGCTTACGTCACCTGCCAGGAAAACAACGCCCTGGTGATCGTTGACATTGAAGCGGCGCAGGCGCTGGATGTGCTGCCCCTGGGCTATAAAGACTGGTCGGCAGAAGGTGTCGTGCTGGATGCCTCCAACCGCTCTCCGGACATCTTCCTCGCCAACTGGCCCATACTGGGCATGTACCAGCCGGATGCTACGCTGTACTTCTCAGTGGGTGGCCAGGGCTACCTCATCACCACCAATGAAGGTGATGCCCGCGATTACGATGGCTTTAGCGAAGAAGCCCGGGTAGGGGACAGCGAGGTGGTGCTTGATCCCACGGCTTACCCCGATGCCGAGGAGCTGAAGAAAGACGTGCTGCTCGGCCGCCTCAACATCACTACCGCCACCGGCGATACGGATGGCGACGGCGACCTCGACCAGATCTACGCCTACGGCGCCCGCTCCTTCTCCATCTGGAACGCCTCCACCGGCGAGCTGGTATACGACAGCGGCAGCGAGCTGGAACTCATCATCGCCAACGACCCGGTGTTCGGCGATCTCTTCAATGCCAATGAAGATGAGAACGGCGCCAAGGCCCGCTCCGACGACAAAGGCCCTGAGCCCGAAGCGGTAGCCGTAGGCAGCGTCAATGGCCGCCTCTATGCCTTTATCGGCCTGGAACGTATCGGCGGGATAATGGTTTATGACATTACCGACCCTGCGGCTCCGCAGTACCTGCAATATATCAATACCCGCGATACCGATGAGGTGGGCGGCGACCTCAGCCCCGAAGATGTCATCTTTATCACCGCAGAAGACAGCCCGAATGGCCTGCCTTTGGTAGTGGCCTCTCACGAAGTGAGCGGCACCCTGGCTATTTTTGAGGTGAAAACTACGCCTACCATCACCTTCGCCGAGGCCAACAGCTTCGTGGAGGAAGGTTCCGGGGCCCTGCAGGTCGAACTGGCCGTGGAAACACCGGGCGCGCTGTCCGGTAAAGTAGTGGTCAATGTAGTAAGCGCTTCCACAGCCGTAGATGACGAAGACTACACCATTGCTTCTACTACTGTTGACTTCGCAGCCGGCGACGACACGCCTCAGTTCCTTTCCCTGGATATTCTGGACAATAGCGTGGAAGGGGGCCGTTATCTCATCCTGGAGATCGACGCGGCGGCCAGCAATGTGAAAGTAGGGGAGGACGGCTACCACATCGTTCTGGTGCAGGACAACGACGCCACCGCCCCCATGGCGCAGGCCGATCCTTACCTGCAGATGAATTACCTGGGCAATGTGGCCCTCACGGAAGGCTCTACGGCGGAGATCGTGGCTTATGATCCTGCTTCCACTCGCCTGTTCGTCACCAACTCGGAAGAAAACCGCCTGGAGATCATCGACTACAGCGACCCTTCTGCCCTTACCCGCCTGGACAGTATTGATCTTTCACCCTATGGTGGCGGCGTCAATTCCGTGGCGGTCAACAGCGGTATAGTGGCTGTGGCGGTCGAAGCTGAAGCTACAGACGGCAACGGCTCCGTGGTATTCTTCGATACAGACGGTACTTTTATGAACAGCGTAGAAGTAGGCGTGCTGCCCGACATGCTGCTCTTCTCTCCCGACGGCAGCAAAGTGCTTACCGCCAACGAAGGAGAGCCCAGCGATGATTACATGGTAGACCCCGAGGGTTCTGTCAGCATCATTGACGTCAGCGGCGGAGTAATGAATGCTACCGTGATGACAGTCGGCTTCCAGGCCTTCAACGATCAGCAGGCTGCCCTGGAAGCCCAGGGCCTGCGCATCTTCGGCCCCGGCGCTACCCTGGCGCAGGATATGGAGCCGGAGTACATCGCCATTTCCGATGACGGCGCTACGGCTTACGTTGGCTGTCAGGAAAATAACGCGCTGGCCATCTTGGACATCGCCACCGCCACCGTTACCGCCATCCTGCCGTTGGGTACGAAAGACTGGACGGAAGAAGGCATCACCTTCGACGCTTCCAACCGTACCGACGGCATCTTCTTCGCCAACTGGCCGGTGAAGGGGATGTATCAGCCTGACGCCATCGACCACTTCACCGTTGGAGGCAGCAGCTACCTGATCACCGCCAACGAGGGCGATGCGCGCGACTATGACGAATTCAGCGAAGAGTTTCGCATCGGAGACGATGAGATCGTACTCGACGAAACGGCCTTCCCGGATGCCGAATACCTGAAGGACAACGCTCTGCTGGGCCGCCTGCGCATCACCAACCAAACCGGCGATACAGATGGCGATGGCGATATCGACGAGATCCACGCCTACGGCGCCCGCTCCTTCACCATCTGGGATGCGGCTACCGGCGCCGTCGTTTACGACAGTGGCGATGATCTCGAACAGATCACTGCCGCCGATCCGGTATATGGTGTGCTTTTCAACAGCGACGATGAAGAGAATGATTTCAAGGCCCGCTCCGACGACAAAGGCCCCGAACCTGAGGCCGTCGTTACTGCCGAGATCGACGGCCGCCATTTTGCTTTCGTAGCCCTGGAACGCACAGGGGGGATCATGGCTTATGAAGTCACCGACCCCACTGCCCCTGAGTTTATTCAGTATATCAACACCCGCACTGTTGACGAGGTAGGCGGCGACCTCAGCCCCGAAGGCCTGGTATTTATACCTGCGGCTGAAAGCCCCAATGGTAAGCCGCTGCTGGCGGTCTCCTACGAAGTCAGCGGTACGTTGGGCCTGTTCGAGCTGGAGCTGAGCTGCCCGATCACCACTTTGGATGAATTCGTCGAGGCCTGCGAAGGAGAGGAAGTTGTCCTTTCCGTCGGTGATGCCTATGCCAATGTCAACTGGTCTACCGGCGAGGAAAGCCCGAGTATCGTAGTGACGGAAGGAGGGGAGTATATCGTAGAAGCGGTGACTGCCGGCGGCTGTGTGGCCATGGATACCGTTGGTGTTAACTTCAACCCGCTGCCGGAATTCAGCTTCCCGGCGGATACCACCATCTGCGCCGAGGACATCACGGTGTTCGATCCCGGCGCCGGCAACTCCATCATTGTAGAGGGCGAAACGCTGGACTTCTACTCGGTGGAGAATTTCGAACCGGGCGACTACATGATTGACGCCATCGTGGTGAACGAATTCAACTGCGAGGTACCGCTTACCCTGAACTTCACGGTGGACATTTGCGTGGGTACGGAAGCCATCGCCCGCGCCGAGTCGGTCGAGCTGTTCCCGAACCCCACTTCGGGCCGCGCTACCGTGCGCCTGAGGAACCTGCGGGATACGGATTACCGTCTCGATGTGGTGAGCAGTACCGGCCAGCTTGTGCAACATCAGCGCGTTGTACCCGCCCAAAGCGAGTATCAGGCCGAGATCAGCCTGACGGCCATGCCGGCGGGTATTTACCTGGTGCGCCTGTATTCTTCCGATGGGGTACGGGTGAAGAGGCTGGTGGTGGAGTAGTTTGAATGGTGGCTTATCTGTAATTTGGGTTATAAAAGCCATCCCTGATTTTGGCTGGAGCTGAAGTTTGGGATGGCTTTTTTTGTAGGCCCACTAGGAATTGGCAGAGCTGTTGATCACATCAATGGCTTACCCGGGATAGTTCAAATAAGTGTGTCGCCGCAGGTGTTTTGAACCATAGAGTACCTGCCTACCTGGCCAACTGAAGTTTGCCAAGTTGGGCAGGCAGGCACAGAGAGACGCAAAGGTATTCGCCTGACGGCGAGATGCTTATGCCTGCTTCGCGCTCCTTTGTGCCCTCTGTGGTTCGCGACCTAAAACACAGCGGTTTGAACAGTCCCTGTGGCAGGCCTTTACACCGTACCGCGAAGCTTCCGCTTCGCAGCACCCTCCCCTAGCCATTCAGCCCTACTCCAGCCCCAGCTTCCGCGCCAGTTCCGGCGCATGTTTGCGGATCTCCCGTTCCAGTTCCGCCAGGCGGTAGCCCTGC
>CAYVVK010000300.1:0-2123 GCA_964454855.1 uncultured Phaeodactylibacter sp.
GATGATGAAACGCTCGCCCTCGCCGCCCCGCAGCTTGTAGGGCCCCTGGTTGCCTTCCTGGGTGGGGATGGTATTGCGGGTGAACTGCCCCCGGGAAATGGCCACGCTGGCATTGCTGTTCAGCTGGCCCTCCCACAGGCTGCTGCTGTTGCTGAAGGTGGCCCCCTGCAGCTTTTTGAAGTAATTCATGAAATAGCTGTTGGGCCGCTGCAGTTCATAATCGCCGGCGACGAGCCTATTGTTGTCGCGCTTCAGCTGGATGAATATGCGGTCAAACTCGCGCAGCTGGCGGGTGTTGCCTTCGGGTTGCAGAGGGATGTTCTCATCGGTGATGGCGGCGAGCACCTCCACGCCTTCGCCCAGTTCTCCGGCCAGTTGCAGGTTGAAACTCGAATTGAGGACCAGGTCCTGGTTGTTGCCAAAGGAGATGCCCCGGGTGAAGTTGCCGTTGTAGTCCAGCCCTTTAAAGTCGAGGAGTTCTTCATCCTGCTCATAGGGATTGTAGGCGATGCCTATCAGCCCGTCGTTGCCGAGCAGCACGCGGTTGGTGTCGAGGTGGCGGTAGTGGCGGCCGAGGGCATAGGGCAGTACCCGATACTGCAGGCGCAGGCTGTCGAAACCTATGGCCGGAGCCTTAAGAGTAAGGATGGTGTTGTCGAGCGTGTAGTAGGAGGTGTCAAGCGGCTGGCCGCTGGCGGCATCTTCGGCCCGGAAGCTGGAAGAGATGATGCTGAGGCTGTCCAGCAGGATGAGCGGCATAGAGGTGCTTACAGTCTTATCCCGCTGGTTGTTCAGTCCCGTGGGCTGGGCCTGCACACTGGCAGCAATAAGGAGTATGAATGATATTTGCAGCCATCTGCCTGTCAATGCGTGTTTTATATCTTTTATACTGGCGCCGAATTGGTATGACAAAAGTTTAAACCTATTCGCACGCTCGCATATACTCAAAGCGAAATGATTTTAGTTTTAAAAAATTCTCAAACCATTTCGCTTTGAGTATAAAACAAATAGGGAACGATGATTTGAAGGCCGGCGTATCCGGGAGGCGTGATTCCGGCAGGATTTGGCCGGCGGCTGACAAAACAGAAAGGGCAACACCTGGTTGCCCTTTCCGCAAGAAATCACCCGACTGTTGTGTTGGCTGTTGAGTGACAGGCACTCCAGCCAGATCACTCATCAGCACTTAACAATCAACACTTTGGACGTAAAATGGCCGCCAAAGTATTGCACAAGGGCTGAAATTAAGTATAAATTAACATTTTAAAAGGAAGCAGGCTAGAAAATTACATCATTTTCACCACTTTGTGGGCATATTTTGAATCATCCGGGGCGCCGGGCCAGTATAAGAAAGTAGGTTTAAACTCTAAAAGCTGATAAAAATAATTAAAGTGTTCTATTGGTAATATTTTAGTTTTCATTAAATTTGTTGCGTTCTGGGCTTATCTACACCGATCTTGTTCTCAACTGCCTGTTAATCAAAGGCCCCCCACCTTTGACTGGCTGCGATCTGCATACCTTTCGATGCCTGGATGTTTTTCCCAATAAATCCGACGATTAGAGCAGGATAGCCTCCGGGCTATAGTGTAATACCGATCATTTACGTACCCATGAGCTAAATTTCCGACATATGCAAAGACGACCTTTACTCTCAACGATCTTTTTCCTATCTGCTTTCCTGGTAGCAGCACAAACTGCCGACCTGCAGAACTATCGCACCATAGACGGTAGGCACAACAATCTGGAAAATCCGGATTGGGGCGCGGCGGGCACCAACCTCCGCCTTTTTACCCCGGTGGGTTACGCCAACCTGATCAGCGCGCCGGCGGGCCCGAACCGGCCGAATCCCCGCGCGGTCAGCAATTCCATCTTTGCCCAGTCTGGCCTGCTGAACGACCCCATGACGCTCAGCGATTTCACCTGGGTATGGGGCCAATTTATCGACCACGACATCGGCCTCACCCCTGACGGCAGCGAACCGCTGAGTGTTGACGTGCCTAGGGGCGACCCCTGGTTCGACCCCTTCAATACCGGCCAGGTAAAGATAAACATTCGCCGCAACCTTTTTGACCCTGCCACCGGAACGACCACCAACAACCCCCGGCGCCACCCGAACATCATCACGG
>CAYVVK010000300.1:2133-7186 GCA_964454855.1 uncultured Phaeodactylibacter sp.
GTCGAGACGCCGACGCGTTACCCGAGGGTCGTTGGTCAGCACCGCGTCCATGTTGAGCTCGAAGTACGGCCTTTATCGATGGCTCCGGCGTGTACGGCTCCGATGAGGAGCATGCCAACTGGCTGCGTACCTTCTCCGGCGGAAAGCTGAAAACCTCCGCCGGCAACCTGCCGCCTTTTAATACTTATACCGGAGAATATGACTCGCCGATAGACCCCGGCGCTCCACACATGGACAATCCCGTGGGCCTCAGCGAAAAGGTCTTCGTGGCCGGCGACCCTCGTGCGGGTGAGAATCCGCTCCTGTTGAGCTTCCACACTCTTTTCCTGCGCGAACACAACCGGCAGTGCGACTTACTGGTGGAAAAACATCCCGATTGGAGCGATGAGCAGCTCTACCAGTATGCCCGTAAGATCGTCGGAGCAGAGATACAGGCCATCGTTTACAACGAATGGCTGCCCGCCATGGGCGTCCACCTTCCTGAATACGAAGGGTACAAGCCGGATGTTAACCCTCAGCTGATGAACGTCTTCACCGCCGCCACTTTCCGTATGGGGCACACCCTGCTCAACAGCCGCCTGATGCGCGTGGATGCAGACGGCAACGAAATGCCGGAAGGGCACATGTTGCTGCGCGATGCTTTCTTCAACCCCTTCCCCGTGATGGATATGGGCCTCGAACCCTTCCTCAAAGGAATGGCCATCCAGAATCAGCAGTCTTTTGATTCCAAGGTGATCGACGATGTGCGAAACTTCCTCTTCGGCCCCCCGGGAGCCGGCGGCCTCGACCTGGTGTCCATAAACCTTGCCCGGGGTAGAGAGCGCGGCCTGCCGGATTACAATACCGTGCGCGCAGCCTTTGGCCTGCAACGCTATACCTTCTTCCAGCAGATCAACAATAACCCGGATGTGTACATCAAACTGCTGGGCCTGTACGACAGCATCAACGATGTGGACCCCTGGGTGGGCATGCTGGCGGAAACGCGCATGCCGGGGGCACTCTTCGGACCCACTGTAATGAAGATCATGGAGGTGCAGTTCACTGCCCTGCGGGATGGCGACCGCTTTTTCTTCGAGAACGACCCCATCTTATCCGAAGAAGAGAAGGCCAAGATCAGCAAAACCACCCTGCATGACATCATCATGCTCAATACGGGCGTGAAACTCATGCAGGATGAGGTATTCGCTTCCACTCCTCCCGAGGAGATATGTGACAACATGACCGTAGATGTGGCCGGAAATGTGTTCACCGAGACCGGCCTGCCGGTGCCTGATGTAAATGTGCGCATCATGAACACCAGCAGCACACCTATGGAACTGTTCTCCAGCCCGGAGGGCGACTTCTACTTCTTCGGGGTGCCCTCCTGTGATGTGAATATGATCGGCATGGAGAAGAACGAGGATGTCACCAATGGCGTATCCACCGCCGACCTGGTCTTTATTCAGCAGCATATCCTCGGCATCCGCCCGCTGAACAGCCCCTACAAGGTGATCGCCGCCGATGCAGACAATAACGGCCGCATCACGGCCCTGGACCAGATACAGATACGCAAGGCCATTCTCGGTATCTCCACCGAGTTCCCCAACAACAGCTCCTGGCGTTTCGTGGCTGCCGACTATGAATTCCAGACGGCTGATCCCCTCTCCGAAGACTTTCCGGAGGTAGTCACCGTAGATGGAGTGCTTTCGCTGGACATGGATATTGAATTTGTGGCCATTAAAGTGGGAGACGTCACCAACGATGTGGATCCCGATGGCCTGCAGGATGCGCCACTCGAAGGCCGCGGCCTGTTCGCACTGGAACTGGACGATATGGAACTGGAGGCCGGCCAGGTGTACGACATCGCTTTCAGCAGCGATCGCCTGTCGGATATCGGCGCCTTCCAGTTTGGCCTGGATTATGAGGAGGGAGTCCTCGAATTCCTCGGCATTCGCCCGGGAGTGCTTACCGGCCTGTCGGAAGAGAACTTCGGCATTTTCCCCGAAGAGGGTATGGTCACCGCCAGCTGGTTCAAGGCCAGCGACATTCAGCAAGCGGATGAAGAACCCCTGTTCTACCTCAGCTTCCGCGCCCTGCAGAACGGCCGCCTGAGCGAACAGCTCCGCCTGAACGGCAGCAAGACCAAAGCGGAGGCCTACGACCCTTATCTGGAGCCCATGGGCCTGGCGCTGGAGTTCAACGCTCCTTCCAGCCTGCCCTCCGAGGCAGCCTTTGCTTTGTACCAGAACCGCCCCAACCCCTTCACGGCCTCTACGGTCATTCCGTTCCGTATCCCGAATCAGGGCTGGGCCCGCCTGACAGTCTTCGACGCGGCAGGAAAACTGTTGCTCAGCAAGGAAGGTGACTTTGGCGCTGGTTACAACGAGTGGCAGGTCAAACGCTCTGAATTGCCGGTTAGCGGCCTGCTGTATTACCGCCTGGAAACGGATGAAGGTACAGCTACCGAGCGTATGATCGTGGCGGATTAAATATCTATTCACCGCAAAGGCGCGGAGGACGCAAAGTAAGATATTATGCTCTTCTTGCTTCGCGCCCTTCGCGCCTTCGCGGTAAACTCATTCCTTCAACCATTCATTCCTTCATTCCTTCAAAACCCCTCCGGGTGCTTCAAATGAAAGCCCGTATTCTCCTGATACAGGGCCGCCAGCTTGAGGATCTCCGCTTCTCCGAATAGCTTTCCGCAAAACGTAATGCTGGTAGGCGTACCGTCTATAAAGCCATTGGGCATCACCACGCAGGGATGCCCGCTGAGATTGGTGCGCAGCAGGTTGCCGCCAAACCAGGAAGGAGCGATGAAGACATCGTAATCGCGAAGGCTGCGGTGCATTTCCTCGATCAGCCGGCGGCGCAGGCGGTTGGCCTGAATGTATTCCACGGCCGGTATGAAGCGTGCCTGCCGGAACACGTTGGGCCAGGCATTGCGGATCTGCCGTACCAGCAGATCGTCCTTTCCGCTGCGGGTCAGTTCATCGAATGCGGCGGCAGCCTCGGCGCTGAGCAGGAAACTAATGTCCGGAGCTTCGGGTAGTTCGATGGCTACCGGGTTGATGCCCAGGGCGCGAAGTTTTTCCAGGGCCAGGCTATCCTGTTTCTTGAAGCGGTAATCCCCTTCGAAATCCTGTTTGAGGTAAGCCACGCGCAGTTCCTTCGGGTTGAGGGTGCGGTTGTAATTGAAGGCGGCTTCTACAGTAGTAGGGTCCCGTTCATCCTTTCCGCGGATGGCCTCAAAGACGATGGCGCAATCGTTGGCCGTCCGGCAGATGGGGCCAATTTTGTCCATGCTCCAGCTGAGGGCCATGGCGCCATGGCGGCTTACTGCGCCGAAAGTAGGGCGCAGGCCGGTGGTGCCACATATTGTTGAGGGCGATACAATAGAGCCGTAGGTCTCCGTACCGATGGCAAAGGGCACGAGGCCGGCAGATACCGCAGAAGCAGGGCCGGCGGAGGAGCCACTGGAACCCTGCTCCGTATTCCATGGGTTGCGGGTCTTGCCGCCATACCACACATCGCCCCAGGCCAGCGCGCCCAGGGTGAGCTTGGCCACGAGTACCGCACCGGCGGCCTCCAGCTTTTCGACAACGGCAGCGTCGTAATCCAGCATCTGATCTTTGTAGGGCATGGCGCCCCAGGTGGTCTTGTAATCCCTGGTGGCCAGCAGGTCTTTGGCGCCAAAGGGAATGCCGTGCAGCGGGCCGCGGTATTTACCATCGGCCAGCTCCTGGTCCATTTGCCGGGCCTGTGCCAGGGCGCGTTCCTCTGTCAGGCTGATCACGCAGTGCAGAGTAGGGTCGTGCTTTTTAAGCCTTTCCATATAGAAGCGGGCCAGCTCTTCGGCGCTCAGCTGCCGGCTTTTGATGAGCGCGGCAAGCTGAGCCACGGAATAGAAGGCCAGCTCTTCTCTGTCCTCGGGCATTTTTACTTTTTCCGGTACAGAGAAGTCTACCGCCTGTTGTTGCGTAGGGATCTCAAATCCTGCGGGCAGAGGGTTAAACTGCAAGGCGGGCGACAGCTCGTTGGGGATGTCCTGCTCCCGAATGGAGCTATAGCTTCCTCGCAGTTCTTCCAGGTCAGGGATCATGCTGTCGATCTCCGGCTGTGTCATTTCCAGGCCGATAAGGGTGGCCGCCTGTTCCACCATCTGGCGGTTGACGGGCTCCCGAAATAGGGTGAAACTTAGTAAGGCGCCGAGCAGGATGCCCAGCAATAAGTAGCTTTGTTTTTTCATACGGATAGATAATTTTTAAGGGTAACTAAGATAAGTAAAATTGGTTGAGGCTATTGGGCTTTAGTAGCCTATTGCGAAATTTCGCAAAAACCGTATCTTGTTGCGAACCGCAATTCAACAATATGCACGATCAATATCCACACCTGCTCTCACCCCTCGACCTGGGGTTCACCACACTGAAGAACCGCGTACTCATGGGCTCCATGCACACCGGCCTGGAGGAAGAAAAGAACGGCTTCGAACGCATGGCCGAATACTTCGCCGAGCGCGCCCGGGGTGGGGTAGGGCTAATGGTTACCGGCGGTATTGCCCCCAACCGGGCGGGCTGGGTGTCGCCCTTTTCCGCCAAACTTACCAATAAACGCGAGATGCGCCGGCACCGAAAGATCACCGAGGCGGTGCACGCGGAAGACGGCAAGATCTGTATGCAGATCCTGCACTCGGGCCGATACGGCTATCATCCGCTGGCGGTAGCGCCCTCCTCCCTTAAATCGCCCATCTCCCCCTTCAAGCCCTGGACACTTTGGAAAAGCGGCATCCGGCGCACCATCCGCGCCTTCGCCCGGTCGGCCAGCCTGGCGCAGGAAGCCGGGTACGACGGCGTGGAGATCATGGGCTCGGAAGGATACCTGATCAATGAGTTTATCGTTTCAAAAACCAACAAGCGCACCGACGAATGGGGCGGGTCCCTCGAGAATCGCATGCGCTTTCTCTTGAGCATCGTGCGCGAGACGCGCGAGCGCGTGGGGCCGTCGTTTCCCGTCAGCGTGAAGCTGAACAGCGCGGACTTTCAGCGGGGCGGCTTCAGCGAGGAGGAATCGCTGCAGG
>CAYVVK010000300.1:7196-7749 GCA_964454855.1 uncultured Phaeodactylibacter sp.
GATCGTGCGCCGCACGCGCGAGGCGGTGGGCACGGATTTCATCATCATCTACCGCCTGTCTATGCTCGACCTGGTGGACAACGGCAGCAGCTGGGAAGAAGTGGAACTCCTGGCCAAACACATTTAGAAAGCCGGCGCCACCATCATCAATACTGGCATCGGCTGGCATGAGGCGCGGGTGCCGACCATCGCCACCATGGTGCCCCGCGGCGGCTTCAGCTGGGTGACCAAACGCCTGATGGGCAAGGTCAACATCCCTCTCATCACCACCAACCGCATTAATACGCCCGAACTGGCCGAACGCATCCTGGCGGACGGCCATGCCGATATGGTCTCCATGGCGCGGCCCTTCCTGGCGGATGCCCATTTTGTTAAAAAGGCCATGGAAAAGCGGGCCGATGAGATCAACACCTGCATCGCCTGCAACCAGGCCTGCCTCGACCACGTCTTCGAACGCAAAACGGCCAGCTGCCTGGTGAACCCCCGCGCCTGCCACGAGACAGAGCTGCAGTACAAACCTGCAGAAAAGAAAAAGAAGGTCGGCGTGGTGGGC
>CAYVVK010000301.1:0-7742 GCA_964454855.1 uncultured Phaeodactylibacter sp.
CTCCATTGCAGGCTGTCCAGGTACAGGTAGCAGCATGTACACTTGTCAAGCAGAGCGACAGGAACAGGGCCGATAGCAACAATGATGTAAACTTAAAATAGCTCATAGCCTGCTTCGTTTTCCCATTTGTCGCCTGAGCAAAATAAAGGTGACCGGTACCCCCCACATAATTTTATATAAAAAGAAGCAGACTCCGTTTTTTTACTAACTTTCCCTACCTTAACGTATCAAAAGCCATAGACCAGTGCCGTCTCAGCAAACTGATGAAACCCTTATATCTGCTATTCAGTCACAACAGGCTACCCTGGAAGAGGTGCTATCAAAGCTTTATGGCAATGAGGAATGGCAGCGTAGTATTTTTAAACTGGTTGAAAACACAGGTGGCAGCCGACAGGATGCCGAAGATATCTTTCAGGAAGGGATACGCCGATTGATCGTCAACATAAGAAATCACGTATACGAAGGAAGAAGTTCTTTGAAAACCTACCACTACAGTATTTGCCGCAACTTGTGGATCAGCCAACTGCGCCGCGACAACCGCCGGCAAGAGCTGCTTCAGGCCATGGAAACGCCCACCACTGGATTGGGTGCGGACGGTTTACTCCGGCAAAAAGAGCGCAATGAACAGTTGTCTAAAGCACTGGGCTTGCTGGATGGCAACTGCCGGCAGGTGCTGGAACTATGGACACAAGGCTATTCCATGAATGAAATTGCAGAAATGACAGGTTATAAAAACGGCCAGGTAGCCAAGAAGCGAAAACATGTCTGCCTGAAAAAGCTTTTAAAAGCACTGCAAAACAGACCTGAACTCATGAAAACCCTGTTGGAGTTATGAAGTATCTGGAGCAAATAGAAGCCTACTGGGAACAGCGCATGAGCAGGGCAGAGCGGGAAGCTTTTGAACGAGACCTGGGCAAAAACCCTCAGCTCAAAGAAGAAATGAAAGCCTACGAAGCCAGCCTGCGCTTACTGGAACTGAGCAGCACCGGGCAACTGGGAAGCAAGCAAGTAGCTAAACGAGCGAACGGCCGCTGGCTCAGCATAGCCGCCGCTACACTCCTTATACTTGGCCTTTCTTTGTTTGCTTATGCCAACTTCCGTTATGCTCCGGGCAGGATGGCAGCCCGTAGCTATTCCCCTCCCCTGCTTTCCGGCCTGCAAAGAAGTACGGAGACAGGTTCCAGAGAATCAGCAGCTTTCCAATACTTTGCAGAAGAGAACTATCAAGCAGTAATCAAGCTGCTCTCCCCAAAAGACAGCCTCGATTCCAGCCTTTCCTATCTGCTGGCCCACGCTTATTACCTTAGCGGCGACTGGCGGGAGGCACAAACTCAGTTTATGAATGTCCTGCAAAGCAAAGAATTTCAACATGGCGCTCGTTGGTATCTGGCGCTCGCCCAGTTGAAGGCAGGCGAAATAGAAAGCGCCCACCGTCATTTGCTCCTTATCAGGCAGGATCAAGAGAGCCCTAATCAGGAAAGAGCAAACGAGTTGCTGAAAAAACTGGAAAGCGGATGGAGGCACTTGGTGGTGTCCTCTTAGGCCTTTCGGCGCACATAAGCCAGTAGCCCGATCACCAATACACCCGCCAACGCCCACAACCACCAGCGGCTATCCGATGAAGTGATGGGCGACATATCCCCTATAGCAATGAAGCCCCCCCATTTGAAGGGATGCGCATCTTCCGCTTCAGTGGCAGCTTCCAGGTAATCTAGTTTTGCCCGGCGAAGGGCTGCATCTTTTGGCAAGCCCTCTTTTAGATGCTGATAGTAGCGCTCCATCAAGCGTGCAGTGGAGGCGTCATTGGCTGCCCATAGGGAAGTGATGATGCTTCTGGCCCCCGCATAGGCAAAGCCTCTTGCCAGGCTCAGTACCCCCTCCCCTTGCCTGAATTCTCCCAGGCCAGTCTCGCAGGCGCTCAGCACGACCATCTCTGCGGGCAGTTGCAGGGCATATAAGTCCCGTAGATATATCTTCCCGCTATCGCTATCACTTTGCGCACCCGCAAAAGCCAGGTAGGAGTAGTCGCTATTGTAATCTTCTGCTTTGGCGTGGGTGGCAAAGTGAAACAAGCTGTATTGTGCAGCCCGCTCCCGAAAAGCATTCACAGACGCCTGATTGCCATCCATCAGCGAACCGCCCATGATAGCCGTTATGGCTTCCCCTTCTTTCCTATTGTACATAAGTGGTGCGAGATTATCCCTCCGATAATTACCAAATTCACTTTCATTATCAGCTGGGAATGCCGGCGCCACAACCAGCAGGCCTTTATTATTAAGGGGTTGGCTTGCCATGGTCTCCGTTAAAGTAGCCGAAAAGCTGTAAGCAAACTGATGCTTCTTTAGCAAATATTCATGCTTATGATACGCTTTCTGATCCTCAGGCGGAGCTGCCAACAGTACGCCAAAGGGTAAATAATACAGTGCGCCATCCGGCACTATTGTGCATTTCAGGGGCAGTTCTCCCAATGGTTGTAAGAGTTTTTGGTACAACCCATAACCATAAGTGGCATAGGCATCATCATCTCCGGGCGTATCGTAAATAGCATGGCACAGTCTCTGGCACCATTCGGTAATTGGGTAATCAGCCGACAATTCTACCACTCGGAAATCGTTTTTTGTAATTACAAAAGCAAGGTGTAATTCCTCAGGCATAAAATAGGCTATATGTGCCTCATCAGACTGCAGCTTTGACTGAATATGCTCTACACCAATCACTTGAAAATTATACTTCAACCGATAATACGAAGGATATTCTGTTTCCAATTCCCTTAGAAAAATATCCAGCTTTTCCTGCTCAGCAGCCAGCTCCGCACTGAGGTTGATGAAGGCCGTATCTTCTTTGCTCATCCCTTGCTGGCGAGCTTCGTCAACTCTTGCAGCCAGTTCAGCAATGTCTAACTTGAGTTCCGTTTCTTTATCCAACATCTCGCCCGATACAGCAGCATAAGTTTGTGCGGTGTTCTTAAGTGCTGCTTTATACAGTAAAATAGATTTACTGCGCTCCAGCAACTCATAAGCCTGCTTCAGGTACACTTTGTTTCCTGAGCTTACGGAGGCCTTATAGTGAGCAGCAACCGCTTCTTCCATAAAGTAGTACAACTGATTAATAAGGTTGGCAATGTCTGCTTCGCGGAAATAGCTAAAAACATCAGAAAATACGCCCATCCCCAGTTGGTAGTCGCGCAGGCTTTTTTCCAGGTACCTGATTTCGCCCGATTGCTGAAACAATTCCATATATGTACTTGCCCGGCTGCTCAGCATCTCCAACAGGTAATTCACCCAACCTACTTCGTGAATGGGGTAAGGTTCATTTTCATCAAAAGCCAGTCCTTCAAGTGCTATATTGAAGTAATCAATTGCCTCTCGGTATTTTTTTTGCTCGCTAAGTATTTCCGCTTTGTTAAAATTGGGGGAGGCAAAATTCAACTTTGGGCGGACAAAGTTCTGCTCTGCCACTTTCAGGCTTTTGTCAAAAGCAGAGAAGGCCTTTCCGTATTCTTTCAGCCCCATATAGGCCATTCCCTCCGCATTGTATGCATTAGCTAACTCGTAAAACTCGGCGCCATTAGATTGAACCATCACCTGCGCTGCCTGGCCGGCATAATCCAGGGCTTCGCGGTGGCGTTCTGACTTACTAAGCAAAATGGCCATGTTCAGCATATTGGTTCCAATCTTGAGGTGCCCTTCGGGTAATTTTTTTTTGTAAATGATCTCCGCTTTCTTCAACATCTCAAAGGCGGTGTCAAAATCTTCGAGTTTCCGGTAAAGATCACCTCCATTTGAATAAAGTACAGCAAAATAAATATGATCGGGAGGATAATACTTGCGGGTGATGGCCTCTGCCTGTTTAAAGTAGGCTTCCGCCTTATACAACTCTCCAATCATGGAATAGGTGACAGAAAGATAAGCGTACCCCTGCATCAGGCTTTTATGCTCAGGGCCTGAGGCAGATTTTATGATATTTATGCCTTCTTCAAAATGCTCAATGGATTCGCTCAGTCGGCCAGAAGCCTGATAGGCCGTACCTAGTACAATATAATCCAGGCCTACGTCCGGGTGGATCTTTGTGTCAAAATAATCTATATTATACTGTAAGCCCTTTTCGTAGTAGTGAATAGCAGAATCCGCTTTAGCCTCCCCTCGGTAGATGTGTCCCAGAAACTTGTAGGCATTTGTCATCGGTTGATATTTATCATCCGGCGGATTATCACTGAAAATTTGTTCGGCCTTTTTTAGAAAGTTTTTCGCCTTCTGATATTGATTCAGTTTGTAGTAACACACCCCCAGGCCTATATTAAGCCCTAGCCTGTCCATGGAATGCTCCATTACAGGTTCAAGCGGGGCAATTGCCAGAAAGCTATCAAGCGACTGTTGATACTGATAGTTATAACGGATACAACGGGCGATCCACAGCCGGGCATTGATCATTTTCTGTTGGTAGCGTCCGGGGTTTTTCCGGTAGAAGGAAAGCGCTTTTTCAAATTTGTCAGCGGCTTCCACATATTTACCGGCTCCAACCAGGTCACGGCCTTCCAGCACGATTTCGTCTATTTGCGCTTTGGATTGAGGCTGAGCATCTACGAATGACAAAGGAAGGCAGGCCAGTAAGATCAGCAGGATATTCTTTTTCATCTGGGTCATCATTGGTTATCTCTGCACAATTTAAGAAAAATAGACTTAACATTAGACTTGATGCGTCGAGACCATTTAAGTTAAAAAATGCCCTTTTCTCCTCCCACTTTCCTGCCTTGTCGGAGAAAAAAATGACTATTTTTCTCCACCAAAGCCCCCCGACGCATCAAGTCTAATGAGCACCGGCCCGTATTATTTTGCAGCAGGTGAAAGCCGAAAAATTGTTTTGCCGTCTACTGGATGGCTGATATGGGAGATTGTGTAGATACAGGCCCGATCATTCAAACCAGCAATAAGATTGAGCAGTTTGGCGCTAAACTCAAACGCCTGAATGGCGTACTGGCTGTGGGCGGTGGTGAAAATAATGGCAAAATTGATCTCTTCCAGTTCTTCCAGCATTTGGAAGGCGTTCATGCCTGGCATTTCTATATCCAAATTCCATTTTGCCTGGCACCTCCCCATATTTGGCCAAATTTATCCTTATGAATCCAGTAAAAGTCTTTGGCAGGCATCTTTTTAGTGTTCAACGGGTCATAAGGATAGCGCTTTACTTTCTCTGTTTGCAGATCCAAAACACTGATTCCTCCAAGCATGCCCCAATGGCCCAGCCATAATTTTTCTGCTTCCTCTTCGTAATAGATGGCAGACACAATACCGTCGAGAATGGCCGTGCTGTCACTCGGATCATGCCTGAATTCTTTAAAAACCTGTCCGTCATAACGTAACAGCCCATTTGTTCCACCGATCCATAGAAACCCCCGGTTATCTTTAGCTAGATCCCAAATGTTTTTAAGATTTAAACCGTCCGTTTGAGTTAATAAGAATGGATTTTCGAAGTACTGCTGGGCATGAACTCTATGAAACGATAGAAATATGGAAACCAATAGAAGGAGTGAAAAAAGAATATAATTTTTGGCTTTTTTCATTTTCCGGGTAATTAGGCACTCTTTGTGTGAACTAAATATATGAAATTTCCAGGTTTTAAATTATGATCTGGATGCACACAGCCCCAACCATATTTACTTCAGCAATTCCTACCGCCTGGATATCTCCTTTGACTCTCTATCGATAGTTTCCCTTCACTCTATTGACAGCCTGGGGCAAATACGGTGGCCCCGCTATTTCGGTGGAGAAGGATATTATCAGTCTACTCGGGTAGTAGCGCTCAAAGGAAGCGGGGTACTGTTTATTTTGCAGCAGATCTGGGAGGGATCGCCTACAGTACCCACCCGCCGGGATCTTCACTACATAAGGCTCAACGCCGATGGAAGCATTGGTGGTGTAGTAAGCACAAATAGCGATAAGTGATACTGCTTTACACTGCTGCGAGCGAGGTTCACCCTTCTACCAACAAAGACACATAAGGAACCGCTTCCCATTCCGCCACGGCCTTCTCCGCCGAGCTGAAGCTGACGCCTAGCGCAATGACTTCTTTCCCTTGATCGAGAAATGGGCTGCCGTAGCGTTTTTTCGGGATCTGGGCCAGGGCGGATTCGGCGGAAGCGTCCAGTTTAAATTCCATCACATAGATCCGGCCTTTAGTGTGAACCACGGTATCCACCCGGCCTTTTGCTGTACTCACTTCCGACTGGACCAGCAGGCCGATCGCCGAAAAACTCAAATGAAGAACGGCGTGAAAGAAAGCCTCTTGTTTTTGCTGAAAGATCTGGTGAGGAATAGTGGAAAAGAGAATATTGACAAGTTCGATCAGGCGTTCCATATCGCCTTTTTCCAGGGCGGTTTTAATGTTGACCAACAAGGGGAGGCTATCCGTTTTGCTCGTTTCCCGGAAGGCTGCCAACAGATGTTGTTGCATAGTATCTTTTACTTCCCGGTTGGGATAGTCAAGGGTGTATAGCCCGGTCGCCGGATCATAAGCCCGAATAGTGAGGTAGCCGGTTTGAAAAAGTAAAGCCAGCCAATTGAGGTCATCTACGGTGAAACTTTCAAACATGACCTGCCCTGCCACCAGATCATCGAAATTGTACCGAAACTCTTCTCTTAGCTTTTTGATCAAAAATGTGGGGGTGCCCGTCTCCCACCAGTAGTTGGCAAAACGTTGAGCAGCAAAGAGATTAAGGATGGAAAACGGATTGTACTGGATGCGGCTCAAAATCATACTTCCGCTCTATCCACAGCTTCTCGAACAGATCCCTCTCTCCCTGAAACAGGTACTTAAGTGTGGAAATCAGCAACGACTTCCCAAATCGCCGGGGGCGGGAAAGAAAGTAGTATTTGCCGGATTCGACCAGATCATATATTTCCTTGGTTTTATCCACGTACACATACCCTCCCTTGCGCAGCTCCCGAAAATCCTGTATGCCTATAGGGTACTTTCTCATGTCAATAAAGATACGGAAAAATAGTGAATCCCAGGAAGACGCTTGTTGATTGTTTACCCCCGGAAGCCAGAATGGCTAATTCGGATTAGGGGCACTATTCCCTGCGATAAGCTGATGGACAGCAACGCCCGGCAACCGCCACTCCAGGCGCACCTGAGCTCCCCCCTCCGGCGCAATAAACGTGCAATCGAACAGCAACTCATGCGGCCCTTCCCGCAGGAGGAACCCGCTCAGGCCAACCGTCACCTCACGAAGTTTCTTCCAGTTGGCGGAATACACCACTCCCTTATCTCCGCCTTTATACCAAAGCACTTCGCCTTCGGCCAGCTGGCCCGGGATCTCCACCACTTTATAATTGTCCAGTTCCAGGCGTATGCCTTCAATGGCAGCGCCCTCGGCGGAGAGCAGGAAAGCTACGGGCTGCCCATCCTCCGGGCTTTCGAAGGTAAAGGCGGAATGCAGGGGCTCGCCGGGCTGCCGCAGCCGGTGCTCGTGATGAAAATGGGCAACCTTTACTTCCCTCAGCTGCAACTGCCCATCTCCAGCCGGCTCCAGCTCAAACTCTTTGTCTATATCCTGCAGTTGGGTAAGGAATCCCTTTTCATCAATCCCTATTTTCAGTGTATCCGTGGAAAAAATAAGCTCCGGCGGCTGGGGAGTACAGGACAGGAGCAGGACGAAGGCAAAAGGCAGTAAGCTAAGGCTGTGTTTCATATAAAGTTGGTTTACATAAGACAGCGAGCCAGGCATCTGGCAACTAAGGGAT
>CAYVVK010000302.1:0-7728 GCA_964454855.1 uncultured Phaeodactylibacter sp.
CTTCAATGGTAAAGGGCTTAATTCCCTCCACAAAGTCTTCGTAGGAAAATGACTGGTGGAAAGTGACGTACGCCACCCGCCCCGTTCGCAGGTACTCATTAAAACGGCGGCGCAACTCCTGCCGGTTTTCCAGCGCCAGCTCTTCCAGAGATCGCCTTTCGATGACAGATAGCGCATAGTTGACCGCCTGATAGGTCTTGCCCGTGCCGGGGGGCCCATACAATATAAGATTAAGCGGATGCTTTTGCCCCAGGCCGGAAAAATAGTCCATACCGGGTTCCTGAACGAGATCGAGTTCCATGCCCATTTTCTCGAATTCCCGATATTCTTTTTCGGTGGCGGTATAATTGGTGCCTGGCAGGCCCCCGTGAAAACCGGCAAAGGCCGGATGGCCTTCGATCATGAAGGGGGTGATGGGCTGATTCCAGTTATTGTATTCTATGTGGAGAGGAACCCGCAGGCCGAATTCGGGCGTCTGCTCGTAAAAAGGCAATTCCGGAGGCGAAGCCGCCATCTCCCGGGCTTCTCCGGCAATGGTGGCCAGGGCATAACAGCCTGCTTCTTTACCCGTTTGCCAGAGAATGGCCTTATCTCCTTTCTTTATTCTTTTCTTGTGAGCTTTTACCGCAAAGGTGCTCAGCGCCCCCACCCGCAGGGCGTCTCTGAGGCGGAAGACACTGGGATGCGCCTGGAATAGCCAGTATTGTGGAGGGCGTTCTTCATCCATACTACCGTCTTGTGCTTTGCGCTAAATTTATGGAATTTCAGGGAAGTGCTGCCAATTTGGCCCCGGAGAAAAAAAATTACCGCTACTTACAACTCTTGGCCCGGTTGTTGCGGTTATCCTTTTTGTGAGAAATTGAAGGATTGAGGGACTGAGGGACAAATGATCGAGTTTAAAAAGAATAACATGCGAGAAATACTGTATACTTTCGAACCTATCGGGAGTGGAACCCAAAGCACTTTTTACCTGGCCATCCTGGCCGCCCTGATGGGCTTGGGAGGCATGATCGCCCTGCTGCGGATGAAAACGAGCCGTGAGCACAGAAACCGAAACATGCTGGCCGCCATGCTGCTGTTCTTCGTCTTTCTCATCGGGGCGGGCACCGCCCTGTTCAGCGGGTTGAAAATGAGGAAAATAGGCCCGGTATATATCTATGCGGATGCCATCACTACCCCCTATGGCGAAGCGGAATTCGAGCACATAAAAGACGCTTATATCTACGCCGACAGAGAGCCTTCGCTGATCGACCCCAGCCGTTCGGTGCGTACGACAAGGATGCTCGTGGTCCAAGAAGAATCAGGCAAATCACATGTTCTCTCCGAAGAAGACTACCCCGTAAAGGAAGTGTTGGCCGGGCTACGGACGGCTATCAGGAAGTGGGAAAAGGAAGAATGAATCACTTGATCTGCACACTGCGGCGGAGCACTCCGGTAAAGGTGCGGAGCTCTATATCATAATTTCCCGGCCCGTACTGCTTGAAATCGATCTCATAAATGGTATTGACCGGCAGTTCGAAAACATCCTCTTTGAGAACGACCTCTCCGCTTTTTCTTTTCACTACGATATCGCTGAGATTCACACTAAGGCTCTCAAAATCAATATAGTACAACTTATTCTCCTCATCTGCGTAGAGCGACCAGGTATCGTTATCGATATCCAGCAGGCCGTCGGCAGCATTAGTGGAGGCGATAGCGCCGTGAGGCGATAAGATAGATTGCGCGGTGCAGGTAACGAAGGCAACAAACAAAAAGGCAAGGAACAAGGTAAATTTCCGCTGCATGGTTGTACAGGTTTTGTATATGTTCATGGGAATTCGCCCGTAAATATAGTTATTAATTGCAGACGAAAGAAAAAAGTTGAAGGAGGGAATTAAACTTTTTTGCCGGAGCAGGACATTTGCCATACTGAAAGCGTAATACTCCCCGCCAGACAAAACATTTATTGGTTTATTCGTGCCTGCGGCAATTTTGTTTCACTACTCTACCGCTTTTTTTTTGTTAAGGATTCGTTAAGGCCGTTGCAACTCCGCCTCGAGCAGGCCTCTGATGTTGCCATACATCTCCGGGTGGCTCTCCATCAATGGGCGTATCGCCCGCCACTCCGCCCGTTCAATATCTTCCTCCACTTCCGGCTGCAGTTCTTCCTGGCTGGCCGCCATGCGATACCAGAAAGTGCGTTTGAGGATGCGGCGGTTCTTCCCGTCGCGATAGGTATGGTAGGTGAGCCCTATATAATCCCCCAGTTCAATAGCCTTCAGGCCTGTTTCTTCTTTCACCTCCCGGACGGCGGCCTGCTGGGGGCCCTCCCCCTCATCGATCTTGCCTTTGGGAAGGTCCCAGTGGCCGCGCCGGTAGATCATCAGTATTTCCCCTTTTTCGTTGTACACCAGGCCGCCTGCCGCCTCGATGATGCGGAACTGGCCGGCAAAATCCTCGAAGAGTTTATCTGCACTCGGCGCGTAAAGGGTGACGGATTCGAAGCGCTGGTTTTTCTCCAGCATGTCGAGGTAATTGAGCAACATTTTGGAGTTGCCGGTATAGGGAGCTACGATCTTATCCCCTTCCGTCGAGGGCCGGGTAATGCCCTCCGCGGTGCTGACGAGGAAGAGCGGTGTTCCATTGATGTAGATTTTGTACATTTGCTGTCGCTTTATCTGGCTAAAACCTGTCCGCCGATGAATACTGCTGCAGAAGTAGCGAAAAGGCTGCTGCAAATTAATGCAATAAAACTGAGCCCGCAAAAACCCTTCACCTGGGCCAGCGGGCTGAAGTCCCCGATCTACTGCGATAACCGCATCGTGCTTTCCTACCCCGGCATCCGGAAGTTCATCATAGACAGTTTTGCGCAGAAAGCGGAGGCCTTCCGCCCTTTTGACACCATCGCGGGCGTGGCCACGGCCGGCATCGCTCATGGCGCATTGCTGGCAGAGCGCCTCTCTCTGCCCTTTATTTACGTGCGTTCCAAACCTAAGGGGCATGGCCGCCAGAACCAGATCGAAGGGGAGCTGCAGCCCGGTGCGCAGGTGCTGGTCATCGAAGACCTGATATCCACCGGCGGCAGTTGCCTGAAAGCCGTAGAGGCCTTGCGTGAAGCAGGCTCCCGGCCATCAGGAGTGCTCGCCATTTTCACCTATGGCTTCGATGCAGCTGAGTCTGCCTTTAAAGAGGCAGAAGTACCTTTTGATACCCTGAGCGCATACCCCGCGCTGATCCAGGAGGCACGGCGTGCCGGGCGGATCGGCGAAGCGGAGCTGCAAACCCTGAAGGAATGGCGCCGGGACCCTCGGGCCTGGAGCCAAAAGTGGGAATCATAATTCTTTTTGCTTTTTCTAATTTTCAGGCTGCTATAAGCCCTTGGCCTGGCATTTATTCTTATCTTTGCCGGTCGATCAAAAACCTCTGCTTTTCAGTGCTTAAGCGAAAGGCCGGGGAAGTGGAAAACCAAAAGATAATTGCACGGCATGTCTGTCATTACCTCAAAATCGGAAGCCTTTTTAAAACGATACCTCAACAACGCCTCTCCGACAGGTTTCGAAGCCGCAGGACAGAAACTTTGGCTCGAATACATCAAACCTCATATCGATGACTGGCAGCTCGATGTGTACGGTACGGCCTACGGCGTGATCAATCCCGGACAAGACTACAAGGTCGTCATCGAAGGCCATGCCGACGAGATCTCCTGGTTCGTCCACTACATCTCCGACGACGGCTTTCTGAACGTCATCCGTAATGGAGGTTCCGACCACCTCATCGCCCCTTCCAAACGGGTGAATATCCACACCAAAAAAGGCATAGTGAAAGGCGTATTCGGCTGGCCCGCCATTCACATGCGCCGGGGAGAAGAGGCCAAGATGACCCCCAAACCGGAAAATATCTTCATCGATGTGGGCGCCAGAGATAAGGACGAAGTGCTGGAAATGGGCATCCACGTAGGTTGCGTGATCACCTACGAAGATGAAATGTCCGTCCTCAACGACAGGTACTACGTCGGCCGCGCGCTCGACAACCGCATGGGGGGCTTCTGTATCGCCGAAGTGGCCCGCATGTTGCGCGAGAACAAGATAGAACTGCCCTACAGCCTGTACCTCGTCAATTCCGTACAGGAGGAAGTAGGCCTGCGCGGAGCAGAAATGGTAGCCCAGGCCATCAAGCCCAATGTGGCTATCGTGACTGACGTTACCCACGACACACACACGCCCCTGATCAGCAGCAAAAAGAACGGGGATGTCAAGGCCGGACAGGGGCCGTCTGTCACCTATGCGCCGGCCGTCCACAATAACCTCCTCAACCTCATTATCGATACAGCGGAAGAAAAAGAGATCCCCATTCAGCGCGAAGCCTCTTCCCGGCGCACCGGCACCGATACCGATGCTTTCGCTTACTCCAACGGAGGGGTGCCTTCCGCCCTCATTTCCCTGCCCCTGCGATACATGCACACTACGGTGGAGATGGCGCATAAGGAGGATGTCAACAACGTGATCAAGCTGATCTATGAAGTACTGCAAAAAATTGAAAAGGGCCACAATTTCAAGTACTTTTAGCGGAAGCCAACCGCTTCCACCATGTACCGCTTTCTGAAGGCCTTTATTGACTTCATCCTGTACAGCAACCTGTGGATAGCCACCGCCGCCCTGGCCATGGCTGCCCAAACCCAGGTGCTGCTCAGCGGCCAGGCGCAGGCCACTCCTTTTCTGGGATTTGTGCTTTTCGCCACGCTCCTCCTATACGCGGTGCACCGGATCGTAGGGCTGGAAAAAGCCCGCCCCTTCCGGGAGAAGGGGCGCTATTTCATCATCTCCCGCTTTAAATCTCATATTCTCCTGTACGCTGTCCTTTCGGCCATGGGGGCAGCCGCCTTTTTTTTTCAGCTGCCCTTCTGCCTGCAACTGGCCGCCGTTTTTCCCTCTGCCATCGCCCTGGGCTATGTGCTGCCTGTCCTGAAGGGCAGGCGGCGCCTGCGCGACCTGAGCTACATCAAGATATTCCTCATCGCCATTGCCTGGAGCTGGATCACCGTTGCCCTGCCGGCCATTGAGCTGGGCCTGGGAAAAAACATCCCCATGGCCCTGATGGCACTGGAACGCTCTTGTTTCATCTTCGCCATCACCCTGCCCTTCGATATCCGGGACCTGGAGATTGACCGCTACAACGAGGTAAAGACCCTGCCCGCCCAACTGGGCATGGCCCGAACGAAAGCACTGGCTCTGCTGAGCCTGCTCCTGATGAGTGCCTTTGCTTTTCTGAATTATCACATCGATGTGTACGGCAGCAGCACTTTTTATGCTTTGCTGTTGAGCGGCCTGTTGGCCTATGGGCTTATACAGGGGGCAGATAAGGCCCGGCATGACTATTACTTCTCCGGCCTTATCGATGGTATGATGATCGTGCAGTTTCTGCTGATATGGCTATCCGACTTTTGACTTTTGACTTTTGACTTTTACCTTTTGACTTTTACCTTTTGACTTTTACCTTTTACCTTTTGACTTTTACCTTTTGACTTTTACCTTTTGACTTTTACCTTTTACCTTTTACCTTTTACCTTTTACCTTTTACCTTTTACCTTTTACCCATTACCTCCTACTCTTCATACTCCATCATCGCCAGCTGCGCCTCTTCCCATTCCTCCATAGCCGCTTCCAGCTCCTGTTTTTTCTCTTCGTACCGAATGGAAGCTTTGTCGGCATCGGCGCGTTCGAAAAAGCCCGGCTGGGCCATTTCCTTCTCCATCTTGTCGATCTCTTCCTCCAGGCGCTCTACTTTCTTCTCGGCATTGCTGATGGCCCGCTGCAGGCGTTTGCGTTCTTCGTAGCTGAGCTCTTTCCCGGGCTGATTGTTGTTATTCTTTGGCTGGCTGCTCATTTCCACGGCCCGCATATCGTCCAGTTGCCGTTTTTCCAGAAAGGCATTCACATCCCCGAAGTGGTTATGCAGTTGTTTGTCTCTGAACTCTATGGTGCGGTTGGTCAGGCCGGCGAGGAATTCCCGGTCGTGAGAAACCACGACAAGCGTCCCGTCGTAATCCTGAATGGCCTGTTTGAGCACATCTTTGGAGAGCATGTCCAGGTGGTTGGTCGGCTCATCGAGCACCAGCAGGTTGAAGGGTTTGAGCAGCAGGCAGGCCAGGGCCAGGCGGGCGCGCTCTCCCCCGGATAGCACGGAGACTTTCTTGTCGACATCCTCCCCGCTGAACATGAAGGCCCCGAGAATAGACCGCAGTTTGGTGCGCATCTCCGGAGGAGAAGCATTTTCCATGGTTTCCAGCACCGTCAGGCCGGAATGCATGTTTTCCGACTGCGTCTGGGCGTAATAGCCGATCTCCACATTATACCCGTGCTTCAGCTCTCCTCCGGTGAGGGTCAGTTCATTGACGATTATTTTGGCCAGCGTAGTTTTCCCCTGGCCATTCTGGCCGACGAAGGCCAGGCGGTCGCCGCGGTCGAGTTTAATGTCCACCTGGTCGAGCACCAGCAGATCGCCGTATTTCTTGGTCAGGTTCTTTCCTTCCAGCACCACCTGGCCGGAGCGCGGGGCCGGAGGGAACTTGATGTTCATCGTGGCTACATCCTCGTCCGGTACTTCCACCCGCTCCATTTTATCGAGTTGCTTTTGCATCGACTGGGCCATCTTGGTCTTGGTGGCCTTGGCCATAAAGCGGTTGATGGTGCGTTCCTTTTCGGCGATGACGCGTTTCTGGTTCTGGTAGGCCGCGATCTGTTTCTCGCGGCGTTCCTCCCGCATTTCGACGTATTTGCTGTATGGCGCCTTGTAGTCATACAGATTGCCCAGTTCGACTTCCACGGTGCGGTTGGTGACGTTGTCGAGAAACTGCTTGTCGTGAGAGATGACGATGATGGCGCCGTTGTAATCCCGCAGGAAGCGTTCCAGCCAGATGATGGATTCGATATCGAGGTGGTTGGTCGGCTCATCGAGCAGCAGGTAATCGGGCCGCTGCAGCAGCATTTTGGCCAGTTCGATGCGCATTTGCCAGCCGCCGCTGAACTCATCGGTCAGGCGCTCCATGTCCTTCTGCTTAAAACCCAGGCCTTTCAGCACCTTTTCCGCCTGGGCTTCGATGGCCTGGCCGCCGAGCAGCTGAAAGCGGTCGTTGGCTTCCGAGAAAGATTCCAGCAGGCGGGCGTAAGCGGCACTTTCGTAGTCGGTGCGCTGTGCGATCTCCTCGTTCAGTTCGGCAATACGGCGTTCCAGCCGCTTGGCCTCTTCGAAGGCCGTCAGCGCTTCCTCCATGACCGTCTTTCCCTTGGGCAGCACCATTTCCTGATGCAGAAAGCCGAGAGTGGTTTCATTGGGCCGGCTGATGTCTCCCTCGTCCGGCCGCATATAGCCGGCAATGATCTTGAGCATGGTGGATTTGCCCGCGCCGTTACGGCCCACCAGGCCAACTTTATCTCTCTCTCCGATCACCAGGTTGACCCGGTCGAGCAGGATACGGTCGCCGTATTGAACGAATATATTGGATGCTGTTATCATAAAAATTCACTGCTAAGAAGGGCAAAACTAAGCTTTTTGCAGGGTAAAGCCAAAGGTGGAGCCCAGCTCGGGGGTACTTCGCACGTTAATGGTTTGCTTGTGGGCTTCGATGATGTGCTTGACGATGGAGAGCCCGAGGCCCGAGCCGCCCTGCGCACGCGAACGGCTTTTATCGACCCGGTAAAAGCGGTCGAAGACGTGGTTGAGGTGTTTCTTGGGAATGCCGATGCCGTTGTC
>CAYVVK010000303.1:0-7689 GCA_964454855.1 uncultured Phaeodactylibacter sp.
AGGTGGCGGATGAGTTGGATGGCGGTCCAGCCCGGCTCGATCTTGAAGCGGCCGGCGCGCATGCTGTTGCGCTTGTATTTCATGCGTTCCGACAGCAGGCGGAAGGCCTGTTCATCCTGCAATATACCCTGGCCCTTGAGGATGGCCACTACCTCTTCGAAGGTGGAATTGGTGGGGATCTCCACATGGTAATTATCCAGGCCCTTTGGTACGCGGGGGCCACTGATGAACTTTTGATAAAGGAACCCGCCGACAAGTAAGGCCAGCACTACCAGGGCGAGCCCTGCGATCTTAATGCTTTTGCTCATATGCTCTGTTACCAGAATTTTTGTTCGCTAATCCTGCCCTCACCGCCGAAGCCGGGAAGACACCCTATAAATACATTTAATGAGCCGCTTGCGTTTAATATTGTTCTTTCTCGTTAGGAAAATCCTGAGAACGCACGTCCCCGATATATTGTTCTACAGCCCCCTGTATGGAGCCGAAGAGGTCGAGGTAACGGCGCAGAAAGCGGGGTTGAAAATCTTTAGTGATGCCTAAGAGGTCATGAGTAACCAGCACCTGCCCGTCTACACCGGCGCCGGCGCCTATCCCGATGACAGGTATCCAGAGCTTTTCGGCCACTTTTTTGGCCAGTGTGGCAGGTATCTTTTCCAGTACCAGCGCAAAACAGCCCAGTTCCTGCAACAATTCGGCATCCTCCAGGAGCTTGGCCGCCTCCGCCTCTTCTCTGGCGCGAACGGTATAGGTGCCGAATTTGTAGATGGACTGCGGCGTCAGCCCGAGATGCCCCATCACGGGAACACCGGCTGACAATATGCGTTTTACGGATTCCTGCACCTCCGCTCCGCCTTCCATCTTCACCGCATGAGCTCCCGCTTCCTTCATGATGCGGATGGTGGACTCCAGGGCGGTGCGGGAGTTGCCCTGATAAGACCCGAAAGGCAGGTCTACCACGACCAGGGCGCGCTTTACGCCCCGGACGACGGAAGCGGCATGATAGATCATCTGCTCGAGCGTGATGGGCAGAGTGGTCTCATGGCCGGCCATGACGTTAGAAGCCGAATCTCCAACCAGCAGAACGTCGATGCCGGCTTCGTCCAGTATGCGGGCCATGGAAAAATCATAGGCGGTAAGCATCGTCACTTTCTCCCCTCTGCTTTTCATTTCCTGCAGGACGTGAGTGGTAACGCGTTTTACATCTTTATTGACTGACATCTTGTTTCATTTTGTGGCTGCAAGATAAATAATTTAACTCAAGTTGCAGGCCGTACCCCTTCAGGCTGCGGCAGCCCGCCTGTGAAATGCGGAGGCCGGCTCAGGCGGGTGCCTGGAAGCTTTTTCATACTACGTCATTCATACGTCATTGCGATGAAAAAGGGCCTTGGAAAATTACTTTCAAAACTGTTACCTTTGGGGCACTTTGCAGCCGTTCCCGCAAAGGCAGAGCCAATCTTTTGCGCCTGTAAATACAAAAGGCAAACGCCAAAGCAATGAATATCAAACCCTTACTCGTTCTTATACTCAGCGCGCTCTTTCTGAGTAATTGCAGCACAGATTTCGAACTGGAAGCCGAATGGAAGGATATCCCCATCGTGTATAGCTTCATTTCCGTTCAGGATTCCATTCACTATGTGCGGGTGGAAAAAGCTTTTCTGGAGCCGGGCGGGAACGCCCTGGAAATTGCCAAAATTGCCGACTCTCTCTACTACGACAACCTCACCGTGGAGATAGAAAAGATGGAAACCGGAAAGGCCTTTGTGCTTGAACGCGTCCTCGGCAGCGAGGTGGGCCTGCCCAAGGAAGAAGGCCTGTTCGCCAGCGAACCACACTACCTATACCGGATACCTGCCAGTGAGCTGCAGCTGGAAGAGGGGGAGCCCGTACGGCTCATCATCAACCGCGGAGATGAAATAGAACCCGCCATTGCGGAAACCCGCATAGTAGGAGAGATCGATTCCAGCCGTTTCAACCCTCCTAACCGCATTGCCACTACGCGCTATGGCCAGGTGGTAAGGATAGCTTTCAATCCCGATGACAACGCCAGGATATTCGACATACGCTTCCGGTTCTTCTACCGCGAGAAACTGCCGGGGGAAGGCCAGTTCAGCCTGAAATCCGTAGACTGGGTGATCAGCCCGGACCTCGTCCGTTCACAGAGCCAGAATAATGTAGACCTGGAAGCCGACTGGGAGAACTTCTACCGCTCCCTTGCCCGGCAGATCCCGGAAGTGAACGGGGCAGACCGCATTTTCAGCCATATGGACCTGCTCATCACCGGAGCGGGAAATGAGCTTTATGAGTTCATCCGGGTAAACCGCGCCAATACCGGCATCACCAGCGCACAAAGCGTACCTACCTATACCAATCTGGAGGGTGGCCTGGGAATATTCACTTCCCGGTATACTCTGCGCCGTAAACAGTTCGAACTGGTAACGGAGGCCAGGGACTCCCTGCGCTCCAGTATTTATACCAACGGCCTCAATTTCCGCTAGCGCCTCCGGCACTAGTGCCGGCAGCACGGATTAGCGGGGCAGGCCAACCGTATAAGATCAGGCCCTGTTGATAGCCAAAGAGTTGCGGGTTGCCTTAAGCCATTCCGCATTCCGCATTCCGCATTCCGCATTCCGCATTCCGACTTCCGACTTCGGCACCCACCTGTCAGCCTCCTGCCGTTTTGTCACCTCTTTTTGACCCTGCCATCCTTATTTTTGACCCTTGTCAGATATTCCTGCCCAATCGAGGCCGTTTTGTCAGAAAACAAGCCTGGCGGGAAGGTTGGCATATCCATTGATGAGTGTAAGGGTGTAAAGAAATATTGAGAAAAATCTAAAATTACATAATATGGGTAAAATTATTGGGATAGACTTAGGTACTACGAACTCCTGTGTAGCTGTAATGGAGGGCAACGAACCGGTAGTCATTCCGAACGACGAAGGAAGGCGTACGACCCCATCTGTAGTGGCTTTTATGGATAATGGCGAGCGCAAGATCGGTGACCCGGCAAAACGCCAGGCAATTACCAATCCGCAGCGCACCATTTCTTCCATTAAGCGCTTTATGGGCCGACGCTATGAAGAAGTCAAAGGGGAGATCGAAAGAAGCTCCTACAAAGTGGTCAAAGGTGAGAACAACACCGTCAAAGTAGATATAGACGGCAGGACCTACACGCCGCAGGAAATATCAGCAATGATCCTTCAGAAAATGAAGAAGGTGGCTGAAGACTTCCTGGGCTCGGAGGTTACTGAGGCTGTTGTTACCGTTCCGGCCTATTTTAACGACTCTCAGCGCCAGGCAACTAAGGAAGCCGGTGAAATTGCAGGCCTCAAGATCCGCCGGATCATTAACGAGCCTACTGCCGCCGCGCTCTCCTATGGCCTCGACAAGCGCAATAAGGACATTACCGTTGCCGTATATGACCTGGGTGGCGGTACTTTCGATATCTCCATTCTCGAATTGGGAGAAGGTGTCTTCGAAGTAAAGTCCACCAATGGTGACACACACCTCGGAGGCGATGACTTCGACCACGTGCTGATCGACCATCTCGCCGAGTCTTTCAAAGGCCAGGAAGGGATCGACCTGCGCAAAGACCCCATGGCCCTGCAGCGCCTGAAAGATGCTGCCGAGAAGGCCAAGATCGAGCTTTCCGCTTCTACGGAAACGGAAGTTAACCTTCCTTACATCACCGCAGTAGACGGAGTGCCCAAGCACCTTGTGCTGAAGATCACCCGCGCCAAGTTCGAAAAACTGGTGGACAAGCTGGTAGAGCGCACGCTCGGCCCTTGTAAGAAAGCCCTGGAAGATGCCAATATGACCAAGGACGACATCGGCGAGGTCATCCTCGTAGGTGGTTCTACGCGAATTCCGCGCATCCAGCAGGCTGTCGAAGAATTCTTCGGCAAGAAGCCGAATAAAGGGGTTAACCCGGATGAAGTGGTTGCTGTAGGCGCCGCTATCCAGGGTGGTGTACTGAGTGGTGACGTACAGGATGTACTGCTGCTCGACGTTACTCCGCTTTCCCTCGGTATCGAGACCATGGGTGGAGTTTACGATGTCGTCATCGAAGCCAACTCTACCATTCCTACCAAGAAGTCCAAAGTGTACTCTACGGCAGCTGACAACCAACCCTCCGTTGAGATCCACATTCTGCAGGGAGAACGGCCCATGGCAAAAGACAACCGTACGGTAGGCCGCTTCATCCTTGATGGCATTCCGCCCGCACCGCGCGGCGTACCGCAGGTCGAGGTCGTATTCGACATCGACGCCAACGGTATCCTTAATGTCTCTGCTAAAGATAAGGGAACGGGCAAAGAACAGTCCATCCGCATCGAAGCTTCTACGGGCCTGTCTAAGGACGAGATCGCCAGAATGAAAGCCGAGGCAGAAGCCAACGCCGAAGAGGATAAAGAGGCTAAAGAACGCGCCGAAAAACTGAATACTGCCGATACGCTGATCTTCCAGACGGAAAAGCAGCTCAAGGAGTACGGTGACAAGATCCCCGCCGACAAGAAAGGCACGATCGAATCCGCGCTGAACGACCTCAAAGAGGCCCATAAATCGCAGGAGCTCGATAAGATCGACGCGGCCAGCGAAGCCCTGAACAACGCTTGGCAGGCTGCCAGCCAGGACCTTTACCAGGCTACGCAGGAAGCTCAGGCGGAACAGGGCGATGGCGCTCCCGAAGGCGCTGAAGGCGCAGCTGCCGGCGGCGAAGGCGCAGAAGACGTTACCGATGTAGAATTCGAAGAAGTAGACGAAGACAAGAAGAAGTAATTCTGATTGGCATAAGCCGTCTTGGTCCAAAAACCATAAAAGCCTGTTCCGGACTTGGTTCCGGAGCGGGCTTTTTTTTGCCCTATGGTTAGCAGGGCGACAGCTTACCGGGCGCCAGCTTCTTATCTTAGGCCGGAATATTCTGAACTAATCTACCCCAGCCAGGTTGTACCATTATAAACCAATTCTTCATTAACATTAAAAATCCAGAATAATGAAAAAAGTGTATCTCATCACATCGCTTTTGTTCTTTGCCCTCCAGTTGTCCATGGCACAGGAAGCACAAGTCACGCCAGACCCTGAAAAAATCAGCGGGGAGGAAGTAGAAGCCCGCAAAAGCCCCTTAGCCGTCACCACCCTGAGATCGGGTGATGCCTATGCCAAGATCGTTTACAGCCAGCCCCACCTGCGCGGCCGCCAGATGCTGGGCGATAAAGTGTCTTACGGTAAAGTGTGGCGGCTGGGCGCCAATGAGGCCACCGAGATCTTCCTGACCGCCGATCTGAAGATCGGAGAAAAAACACTGGATGCCGGAGCCTACTCCGTATATGCCATTCCCGAAAAGGACAAGTGGACCCTCATCTTCAACCACAGCCTCGGCCAGTGGGGAGCGTATGGGTATAATGAAAAGAAAGATGCTGCCCGCGTAGAGGTTCCGGTAAAGGAGGCGCCCATGAATTTTGAGGCCTTCACCATCTGGTTCGATGCCGAAGGGCCGTCTCTGAACATGGCCTGGGGCGATACTTGGGTAAATGTGCCGGTTTCCTTCGACATGAAGATGGAAAGGAAAAAGGCGAGCGACAAGTAAGAACAAAAAGGCGATAAAACGAAAACCCCGGCTCTTTCCAGGTGGAAGAGCCGGGGTTCATTTTTTTACAGGCCAGGCTTTCGTTTGTGGAAGAAGGAGATGCCCTTATCAGTCTTTTTTCGGGTGCACCAGGTCCATTTCCTCCACGAGGTGGGCGGCGCCCGCAAATTTGTCGATGATGAACAGAATATACCGGGCATCCACCATGATATTCCGGCAGATGGCGGCATCGTAGTGGATGTCGCTCATGGTCCCTTCCCAGGCGCGGTCGAAGTTGAGGCCCACCAGGTTGCCATAGGCGTCGATGGCAGGGCTGCCGGAATTACCGCCGGTGGTGTGGTTGGTGCCAATGAAGCAGACCGGCATTTTGCCGTCTTCTCCGTATTCGCCGTAATCTTTGGCCTGATAAAGGCTCCTCAGTTTTTCCGGCACATCAAACTCATAATCGCCGGGTACGTACTTTTCAATGACACCATCCAGATAGGTCATTGGCTCGTAGCTTACCGCATCGCGCGGGGAATAGCCATCCACCTTGCCATAGGTTACCCGCAAAGTGCCGTTGGCGTCCGGGTAAAAGCGCTTTTCCTCAAAGACTTCCATCTGCGCTTTCATGTAAGTACGCTGCAATAAGTCGATTTCCTTTTTGATCCTGTCATATTCCTTAAGGGCGTCTCCTTCTTCCACAGCTGAAATGCTGCGCACCAGCTGGTAGGCATAGTCCTGCCGGATCGCATCGACGAGGCCTTCCGGGCCGCCCTTGACTGCCTGCCGCATGGCGTCGGGCCGGATCAGTTTGGTTTTGGCGTACACCAGGCCAGCCAGGACGGACAGGTTCTTTTCGGCTGCTACATACTGATCCCTGGCGAATTCCGACTGATATTTACTGTCCAGTTCCGTAAAGTAGATATCCATGAGCGCTGCGAAAATGCGGCTGTCCAGCTCAGGCCGGTAATCTTTAAAGAAGCCTTCCAGGTAATCTTCCACTCTGCCCATGCGGGCTTCCAGGCCTGTTGCTCCGCTGGATTCATAAATCTTCACCACGCTGTGCATGACATTGGCGTGGCGAAACAGCTCGATATTGCGGCCGGCAATCTCGCCCAGGTAGTCGCGTGCCTTGGCATAGGGCTCCAGCTCGGCATACAGGCGATCAAATTCAGCCAGCAGCTGGCCGTATTCGGCTTTCCATTCCGGATTGGCGTCTACGCGCTGCTGAAACTCCTTCTCGTAGGCTTTTTTCTTTTCTATCCCTTTGAATTCCCGGATGCCCTGGCTTTCGCCGATCCACTTCTTCCAGGAATTGGCGATGCGCGCCTGTTTGGAGGCATACTGAATGCGTATCTCCGGGTTTTCGCGCATGGCGGCGTTCATGATCTCCAGCACACGGTCGCGGATGCCGATGCGGATCGGGTTTAGCACATTGACGTGCTGATCGACAGCGGGCGAAGGGAGGTACTCGTCGGTACTGCCGGGAAAACCGAATACCAGTGTGAAATCATCAGTTGTAACGCCATCCAGAGAAACGGGGAGATGGTGGCGGGGCTGGAAAGGGACGTTGTCAGGGGAATATTCCGCCGGCTTATTGTCCGGGCCGGCATAGATGCGGAAGAGGGAAAAGTCGCCCGTATGGCGCGGCCACACCCAGTTGTCGGTGTCGGCGCCAAATTTGCCGATGGAGGAAGGAGGAGCGCCTACCAGGCGGATATCGCGGTAGGTTTCCGTTACAAAAAGATAGTACTGGTTGCCTTCGTAGAAAGGGCGGATCATGACGTCCTGATAATCCTCGCGCGTAGCCGTACTTTTTACCAGCTCCGAATTTTTACTGACCCAGGACTGCCGCTCCTTGTCGTGCATGTCATCCGTTACATTCTCCAGCACCTTTTCCGTAACGTCCTCTATCCGGACGATAAAGGTGACGAACAAGCCGGGATTGGGCAGTTCCTCCGCTCTGGACATAGCCCAGAAACCCTCGTCGAGATAGTTGTGCGCTATGGTCGAGTGAGATTGTATCTGCCCGTAGCCGCAGTGGTGGTTGGTCAGTACCAGCCCCTGGCCGGAGATGACCTCGCCGGTGCACAACCCGCCGAAGTGCACGATGGCGTCCTTCAGGC
>CAYVVK010000304.1:0-7688 GCA_964454855.1 uncultured Phaeodactylibacter sp.
TGACGAAAAAATAGCTCGCCTGAAAAGAGGAACTTATTTTTCTCTGGCCCCTAAGGACGCTAAGTGAGATATTATACTTCCCAGGCTTCGCGTTCTTCGCGTCTTAGCGGTTAATACCTACTACTGCAGGATGACCTTATCCGTAAACACCTTCTCCTCCTGGCTGATGTGCAGGATGTAGGCCCCTTTGGCCAGCTTGCTCAGGTCGAGTGACTCGCTGTAGGTACCTTCGAAGCGGTTCAGGGCCTCGCGCAGTACCTCGCGGCCATTGCTGTCCAGGATGCGTAGGGTCAGCGGCTTGGCATCGGCATCGAACTGCAGCTGAAGCAGGCCGGAAGTGGGGTTGGGAGAAGCCTGGTAGTTGCGCAGTTGGAGCTGCCGGGCTTTTTCCGAACTGTTCTCTTCCACACCATAGCCGATCACATGGGGGGTATTGTCGGGAAGCTTTTCTTCTGCTTCGTCGGAGGCTGTTTCACTCTCCGGCAGTACGAACTTCACCGGCATCAAGAACTCCACCTTGACGATCCTGCCGCGCTGCCGGCCCGGCGTCCATGGCTCTTCCATCTCGTTCATCATGCCGATGACGCGCTTGACCTCTTCATCAAGGCTGGAGTAGACAGAACGCTTGATGCTGATATCATCCAGCCGGCCTTCCTTATTGACGATGAAGCTAACCACTACTACCCCCTCCTTTCCGGCGGCACGCGCATCTTTGGGGTATTCGATGTTCTGGTAGACAAACTCCAGCATTTTCCTGTCGGCGCACTTTTTGCGCTCCTGGGAGTCGTCAGCCAGGTCTTCACAGCCGGGGAAACGGGGCATGTCTTCCACCACTTTGAACACTTCGTCCTGTGCCGCCTTCGGATCTTTTGGCAGGCGGAAGGTGAATGGCAGGGTCATTTGCATTTCCACCGCTTCGCCATCTTTCATGGCGGGGGTCCAGCGGGGCATGGCACTGGCCACGGCCAGGGCAGCTGCGTCGAAGTCCTTGCCGGCGCTCTTCAGTACGGTGGCATCCTTTACACTGCCGTCTTTGGCCACCGTGAACTGTACGTGCACTACGCCTTCCAGGCCGGCCTTTTTAGCCGCTTCCGGGTACTTGAGGTTCTTCATCATGAACTCGGCTATTTTCTTGTTCGAGCATTCCAGCTGGTCGCCGTAGCTTTCCAGTTCGCCGCAGCCGGCGAAGATGGGATAACGGTCTACGTCGCCCTTAGTGGTAACTTCCTCCGGCTGTTCCAGTATCTCCGCCAACGAGGGCGGGTTGGCATCAGAGCCGGTGAAGGCAAAAGTCAGCGCCAGTGCCAGCGCCAGCGGTATGGCCAGAAGGTAGCGGGACAGCACGTGGCGTTTCGATTTAGTTTTAGTCATCATAAGAATTCGCTTTTTTAATTGAGAATGAAAGAAATGGTTCGCCAGTGCAATCTGATGTCCGGACTGTGATTGCCTGAGCAACAAATGGCCATATTGTTTCTTTTTTCGGGAATGTCTCAGCACGGCATCGTCCGCCAGATATTCGTGGACGACGCGCAGCGAGCGGTTGTACAGATACACCAGGGGGCTGGGCCAGAAGATGATGCTGACTACTTCCATCAGCAGTACATCCAGGCTGTGCCACTCGCGCATGTGCGCCTGCTCGTGCCGTATGATCTTTTTCTCGTCTTCCGGAGGATACGGCATCTGCCGGCTCCAGAACAGCAGGTGGAAAAAGGAAAATGGGGTATGTAAATTGTCGGTGACCAGCAGGCGGTATCCGTCGCAATCCTGCTTTTCGGAGCGCCGGTAAAGCTTATACAATTTCCACAGGCCGTACCCAAAGCGGGAAGCGATGAACAACACGCCCAGCCAATACAGGCCCAGGAGCACATCCCACAGAGAGATCATGTCCGTGCTTTCCTCCGTCCCCGCCGTCACTACGATCTCTATGGTTTCGATGCCCACGGAGATCGGCTGCAGGTATACCATCGCCAGAGTGGAGGCTTCCACCGCCTGTGGCGCGGGCCATTCCGCCATGGGCAGCAGCAGGCTCAGCAGCAGGGTGACCAGCAGGTAGGCCCGGTTGAAGTGGAAATAGGTGGACCGGCTCAGCAGCAGGCGATACAGCGCATAAAAAACGGCCCAACAGACGGATACTTCGAGGATGTAGCTGATCATGAGTATGTGGTCTTGTGGTGTAGCGGTATTATGGTTTTGCGGTCTTGTGGTATTGCGGTTTTTCGGTTCTTCGGTGTATCGGTATTATGGTTTTGTGGTGTGACGGTGTTGTGGTGTTGTGGTGTTGCGGTGTTGTGGTAAAATCTTCTTTATCCAATGAGCCTGTCAAAGCGGCCGTAACACCGCAATACCTAAACACCGAAACACCGTCTTCTACTCTTCCTCCTCCAGTTTATCCACCAATTCCGACAGTTCGCTGAGGCTGAGGTCTTTTTCCTCCACGAGGAAGGAAACCAGGCGGTTCATGGAGCCTTCGAAATAGTCGCTCACCAGTTTTTTCAGGGATTGCCGGCTGTATTCGTCTTTAGCCACCGCCGGCTCATAGACAAAGGTACGGCCATACGCCGTATGGGTCAAAAAGCCTTTCTTGTCATCCAGGATGCGCACGATGGTAGACACGGTGCTGTGGGGCGGCTTTTTCATGCCCAATTCCTTCTTCATGTAATCCCGGATATCGGCGACCGTGCAGGGAGCGATCTCCCAGATGATCTGCATAATTTCCTCTTCGGCCTTGGTGAGCTTCTTCATGGATAATGTCAATTCTGAAAGTGAACAATTTCTTTGAGTTGGGTCAGGCGCTGCTCGGCGTACTCGCGGTACTTGCCGTCATTGCTCGACAGGTACTGCTGGAAGTAGCGCATGGCGATCTTCTTGTCTTTGTAATACTGGTCGCAGGCGCGGGCCAGGTGGAAGAGGCTCTCCGCATCGGCGGAGTAGTTTAGCCCTTCCTCGTAGTGGTTAATGGCCGTTTTGAGCGCCCCTTTCTGATCGTAAATGCTGGCCAGGCCGCGGTAGTAGTCGCCCATTTTCTCAGAAATACCTTTCTCGATGGCCTCTTCAAAATGGATGATGGCCGTGTCCAGCACACCCTTGGTGCGGTAAGCCAGGCCCAGATAATGATGGGTGTGCTCGGTATCCTCCTCCCGGCGGATGATGTCCTTCAGGTGGTAGATGGACCGTTCCAAACTGTCGGTGTGGAGGTAAGCCACGCCCAGCATCATCTGGTAATACTCACTGGTATCGCCCTGCGCCATCGTCTGCTCAATGGTTTCAATAACAAGCGGGTGTTCCTTGCGCTTATGGTGCAGGCGCGCTCTGGCTTGTAATAGCTTTATATTCCGGGGGTCCGTACTTAGGCCTTTTGTAAGCATCTCCTCGGCATAATCCAGCTCTCCCATCGCCAGGTAGATGCTGGCCAGCTGATGGATGACTTCAATGTCGCCTCCGTTGAGCTGATGAGCCTTCAGGAAGTTCTGTACTGCTCCTATACCATCTTTCAGGCGGATGGCCAGAAAGCCGTTTCGCTTAAAGTAATAACTGTTGGTGCTGTCGATCCCGATGAGCAGCTCGAAATACTGCTTGGCTTTCGGATAGTTGTACTCCCGCTCGTAAATACCACCCAGCGAACTGAGGGCATTGGTATTGAGCGAATCCACCTTCAGCGCCTCATTATAGAACATCTTGGCATCCGGATAGCGCCCCGACTGCGAGTGGCAGTAGGCGATCTTCAGCAGATAATCTACATTGTGCGGCTCCTTAATATAGCAGGTGCTCAGCTCTTCCAGCGCTTTGTCAAACTGGTAGGAAGCGATCAGCTCCTGTGCGCGCTGGTAGTAGCGCTTTAGTTGCAGGCTGTCTGCCGAGGTGGCATCCTGGGCAGCGCTCACACCACCCAGGCTCAGAAAAACAATCAGGATTAGTACAGTTCTCATCACATCTTTTCGATTACGAAGACAAATATATAACGTATATTTTAGTTATGCAACGTTTTATTCGATTTTTGACTAAAAAATACGTTATGCACTTGCTTCACCGCCTCAATTCCGCCTCCCCGTCGGCCCTTCCCGCGCCGGCGGTTTCGCAGAAGAAGCCGGCACGGCTGATGAAGACCGCATTTCCACAAAATTGATGGTGGCATCCAGGTCCCAGTTGGCGCGTAGTTCTTCCAGCTGGCGCAGGTAGATGGGTTCGGGCTGCAGCATCAGGCCGTAGTTGCCGGTGTCCCATTCGCCATTGGCGTTCCAGTCGACGATGAGGCGGACGGTGTACTTGCCGGGCGCCAGGGCCCTGAGGGTTTGCTGAAAGGCGGTATCTCCCTGAATGAAGAAGGTTTCGACGGCTTGGTTGCCCTTGTCCAGCAGTTCCACGTAGTAACTGCTGTCGGCGGAGAGGCTGTCGATGCGGAGGGTGAGGTTGCCATAGTTTTTGAGCAGGCTGGCCTGAATGGGTTGGAGGAGGGTATCGTTCTGCAGGCCGTAGAGGTCGGTGAGGGCGCCGGGCATCACTTCCAGTTCGTACGGCAGGCCTTCTTTCCAGGGGTAATCGATAATCAGGGTACGCTGGCCGTTGGTATCCAGGCTGTAGGCAGGTTCGACTACGGTGCGCAGGGTATCTTCGTACAGGCGTATGAGGCTGGTATCAAAGGTGGTGAGCGGATGGTTGAAGGTGATCTCCACAGGGTCCAGCGGATTCATGCGTATGGGCGAGCGGGAAGCGCGGGCCAGTTCCAGGCTGGCTTTTTCCATAAACTCGGCCCGGCTGCGGCTGCGCACATTTATCGTGTCGTTGAGCAGGGTGTCCTTTTGCAGGTATATTTTCCATCCTTTTTCTTCCGGCACATCGTACCATATCTTGGTGGTATCGGGATTCCTTTCGATGACCACCCGCTGCCCGATGTCCTGATAGCTGATGTCTACGCCTTCCGGAGGCTTGCTGAACGACAGCCTCACCAGGCCATACCGGCTATCATCGTTATCCATCAGGCGGATGGGCTGTTCTTCGGTGAAAAGCCTCACTCTTACGTTCGGTTCCAGGGTATCGTTCACCACCAGGAAGGTATCGGGAAAACCGATGGGCTCCTGAGCCTGGTCGAAGCGGTAGTTGCGGTTGGCGTCCTGCAGGGCGAAACCTTTGAAGGTAGAGGCCTTTACATTTTCGATCAGGAAGCGGCCGTCTTTTCCCGTGCGGGCGAAGTAAAAGGGGCGCTCGGTGCGCACCACAGAGTCCGCCAGGTTTTCGTAAAGCATAAACAGCACGTCCTCCACCGGCTCCGCGGTTTGGGCGTCCACCACCAGGCCGGAGACGGAGAGGGAGTCGATAAAATCGCCGGTGGAAAAAACGAAGCGCAGGTTTTCGGTGGGGTTGCGCTCGGTGATGTCACGGATGGCCTCCCCGAAATTGATGGTATAGGTAGCCTCGTCTCTCAGTTCTTCTTTTTCATCAAATTCGAAGAGCACCGATTTGCGCTTGAGGCTGAGCTCGAAGGGATATTCCAGCGGCGGAGAAATGACTACCTGGTTGAAAATATCCTGTACTTCTACCCACTCATCGAAGGTAAGTTCGATGGTCTTCTTTTCAAAATTGGTTTGAAGATTGGGCGAGGAATCCTCTTCCACCAACTGTGGCGGCTGCTCATCCTTAGGGCCCCCTTCCGGAGGGATGGGATTGGCGCAGAAAGTAAGGGCAAGAACCGACAGCAGTAGGAGAAAAAATATTCTTGTTGACATGCAGTAGTTGGGTGTCTGTTGAAGGCTGGCTTTTCTATAGCGGGCGGGAGTCCCTGCCTGCCCGGTTGGCGTCTTGCCGGTCGGGCAGTCAGCTTAGAGGGGTTCCAGCGAAGGCAAATGAAAAAGCCGGTTTCCAGCTAATCTATTCCACATCCTCCACCTTCTCCGCGTCGCTGAGGGCGTAGATGAGACGGTTGATATCGTCGGCGTTCAGTGAAAGGGTGCCGCGGATGGTGATGGGTTCGGCCGTGTACTCGATCGGCTTTTTAGCAAATACTTCCATGACCGTTTCCGGGCCGGCGCCGCCGCAGAAGAAGCACATGTTATAAGGATAGGCGGAGAAAATAAACTCCTTGTGGCCTTTGTAGCCTTCCACCGGGATAATGTACCCTTTGATGGTTACCTCCTTACCTTCCAGGGCCTTTACCTCCGGGCTGAAGACGGGGACGTCCACCTTAAAGCCCATCATTTCGTTGTACTCTTTCTTAAAGGTGATCTTCGACAGGGTTTTCCAGGCTTTGTCCTGCGCTGCAGCGGGCTGCAGGGCGGCAAGCCCGAGGATAGCTACTATTGCAAAAATGAATTTCTTCATGTCAGTTTTTGATTTGAATGTAATACCGGCGCTCCGCAGAGCACCTGCAAAGGTAACGATTGAGTGTCGAAAAAGTATCTTAAGGCATTGTTAAGGCCATGAATTGGTTGATTGAGTTCTTCCCAACTCAAACAACCACTTACTTACCCAGAGACATGATCTTTTCCAGCGCCTCCTCCTCTACTGTCAGCATACCGTTCTTTACCAGGCGGGGAGTCAGCCTTTTCCAGTGGGGCCCTTTGTCGAATACGGCTTTGAAGAGCAGGAGGGCTTCCTCCAGTTGCCCGCCGTTGGCCAGGGCCACGGCATGCCAGTATTTCATTTCCAGGTTGTCGGGGAACATGGCTTCCGCAGCGCCGTACTCTTCTTTTGCTGCTTCCATATCCCCTTCTTCCACGGCCAGGTCGCCGCGGTTCATGTGCTCGTAGGCGCGGTGTACTTTGAGCAGGCGTTTGAGTTCCCGAACCGGGTTAGGATGGTCGTCCACCCGCAGGTCGACGGGCCGGCCTTCCCAGGCCTTATCGGTACGATCACCGGAGACGACGATGAGGGCGGCGGACTGCTTGCCGCGGATGTCCCCACCTTCGGCCTGGGCGGCTTCGAGGGCTATCACCAGGCGCTCCGCCAGGGGCTGGCCGGCGGAAGCTTCAAAAGCCTTCGCCATGGCGGGCCAGACGCTGGCCTTGTCCATCAGGTTGGCCTGTACAGCATAACCTTCGCCCACCAGATGCCCGGCTGCCTCGATGCAGCTCTCCCCGGTAAAGGAGGCGGCTTCGCCTTTGGCATTCAGCATGCCCACCTGCCGGTACATCTGTCCCGGGTCTTTTTCCGTAAGCATCTGAATGGCCTGCTCAGGGCTGAAGCCCATGCCCATGAGCTGCAGGCCCTCGGGGCCGTAAGCGGGGTTGACAAAGGACTGGGTGGCCACCACGCCCACGCCCGGCTCCCCCCAGATGACCAGGGTTCCTACTGAGAACCAGTGGGATTGCACGGCAGCGCCCATTTCTCCCGTCTCCGGGTCGAAAGCGACGATGGAGTAGGTGTGGGCGAGGGGTTCCTGGCCGTAGGGCTGCTGGGCGTGGAGCGCCAGAGCCAATAGAAGAAAGGAGAAGGTTGGTAGTGTGTATTTCATGGTTCTCTTTTTTTTTAGGATAAGTTAGCCTAAAACTAGCGGCGGGGCCGCCTCGCTGCAAGCACGCTAACCTTCAGCTAAGGTCGTCGAAATCTCCGTCCGGCTAGCCTGAATGGCCGGCAACACCGCCGCCACAAAGCCGATACCCAGAGCTCCGGCCAGCAGGTAAAGCTCTTCCTTCAGGAAGACAGAACCCGAAAAGGTATAGCGATAGGCCTCCTGCATCTGCCCGGCAAAGACCTCC
>CAYVVK010000305.1:0-7679 GCA_964454855.1 uncultured Phaeodactylibacter sp.
GTAAAACCCAAAAACTGTCCCTGCCATCCCTGCCCCGCCGGCCTACCTTTACATCATCGACAACAGAGAACTACAACACACAAAAAAAGAGCTCCCAAACGAGGGGGTATGTAAAATGAAAAAACTGTCCCGGAGCCTGGAGCCACTTAGCCCTACCTTTGAAATGTACAAGGAAAGCTACTACACAAAAGCCCGGGATCAAAAAGCCGGAACCTCATCCCAAAAGCTTAGCGGAGGCCACTTCTAAACCATCATTCTTCACCATCAAAATCTTAGACAGATGAAAGCTAATGGCATTCAACTGAACGGAACCGCTGTGCAATTTGAGAAGGGAATCATCAATGTAGACATCATTGGCCCCTGATTATATCCTGCAATTAATCCCACACCTTAAAAATAGCGCATCATGATCCATCTAATTCCCTCTAAGCGTAAAGAAAAGGCGCCGGTAGCGCCAAAACGAGAGGCCATGGAGGCCAGTTTCCTCGTCGCCGAGGTCATGTTCGGCTCTCCCAACAGGAACTGCGCCGGCGCCGGCATCTGCAAGGTATTCGCCCCGACCGCTCAGGAAATGAGCAGCCGGGGGAACTGCTCCTGCAAGCGGGCGATAGCCCTGGTGAGCGCCACACCTGGGCGGGCTCTGGAGTTCAGGTTCGTCCGGCAATCCATGTGTAGGAATGTCATCAAGCAGCAATTCGGCCAGGGCGTATTCGTGGTAGAAGACCCTTTTGAATTCCACCACAACCACTGGCTGAAAGGCGCCCAAAGGATCATCCAGGCGGGTATTTATCCGGTCTTGGAAAGCAAGGATTATTTCACGGTCGTCTTCGATAAGGTGAGTGTGTGCTGTGGATAGGCGGCCCCCAGATAAATGAGTTGAAACCGCAATTGTAGAAGTATTTCTAACAATTCACTTTCACGGAGCTGTTTTAGAAAGGTTTCCAAAAGAAAGAGAGGCATACAAAACGCAAGCTCAGTGTCAGTGGAGGTCTCGGGTGGGAGATTTAAACGTCTCCCGCTCTGGGGCCTCAACTCATTGTTTTTTCCCGCCCTTTCTGCTCTGCATTCTGCCAGGAGCAGCATTCGGGCTCAATATATTAAAAAAAGCTTTAATCGTTTACACAGAAACTACACACGTCCGGTTTTCCGGGCTTTTAGGGAGGCGCGCCTCCTCACTGCCACCGGGGCAACTGCCTGATTGTGAGTCAGCCGCGCCCTTTCTGTCAGGAGGAGGATTTCAGTTCACCAATTTTTCAAAAAAAGCTAAAAAAGTGTCAGATCTCATGGAAAAAGTTATCAACCCAAACGTGATGCAGCATCTTTCTGCCAAGGATGCCCACACAAGGGCCGACGAGTACCGGCCTCCCCAGAACGCCAGTAAAAGAACCAAGCCTTTTCCCTTTTTACTGCTGCTGAGTATTTTCTTCTTTTCCTTCGTACGGCCCGCCATGGCCCAACCCCCAACCTGCTTATCTCCGGACGGCCTTTCGGTGAGTAAGGTTGGGCTAAATACGGCTACCCTGAACTGGGAAAGCCAGGAGACGCCCTTCGATGGCCACTGCTGGAATATTGAAGCCGGCCTCGCGGGTTTTACCCTGGAAAGCGGCCAGGCCATACAGGCAATTACCGTCTGTGATGGCAATGCCGGCCTTGACATTTCCGGGAATAACCTCAGCTACAAAATCATGGGGCTGTCGGCGGGCACCGATTACGAGTTCTCCGTCTCGCAGGCCTGCACACCCGGCCAGACACCGGAGGTGTTTTCCGCCTGGAGCGCCAAAGAGGCTTTCCGGACGCTGGACGATGCCCCGCAGGCCTCTTTCGTAGAGGCTATCCCACCGGGATGCCCGGAGGCTGCGCCCGAACACCTTCCCGACGGCTCTTTCACCATCGCTGTAGCGGATGGCGCTTCCTGTCCGGGAACTGTTTATGATATTACCGTAAGCGGGCCCTCCGCGCCTACTCCTATTGCCTACCTGGGCGTAGGGGCGGGCAGCTACACTTTTAGTAGTGTCGGGCCAGGTTCCTACATGGTTTCTGTGGCGGAAGCAGGTGCTTGTGACCCTGTGGAGGATCCGGTTACCCTCCCGGTAGACGTGCCCGACGGCGAAGATACCGAAGGCCCGGCCATCAGCGTGAAAGGCCTGGCGGGCGATGTAGTGCCCGAAGCCATATCATATACCCTTCCTGAAGGAGAGTGTGGCATACAACTGGAGTGGATGGCCTCGGTAGCCGATGATTGCTTCCCGGCCAATCTGGTGGCCTCCATCACCACTACCAGCGCCACACCGGATGTGGTGCCTCCTTCTACCGTAGAGGTGCTGGGCACCGGTTCCGATTATACCCTGCAGCTATTTGCCGCCACCGGCACCAATACCCTGGTGTTGACCGGTACCGACCAGGATGGCAACACTACGCAGAAAACCATCGTCATCGAAGTGGAAGATACCCGCCCGCCCGTCATCTATGGCCCCGGGCAGATCAATATCGAAATACCCGCCTGCGACAGCGACGCGCCCGTCAACTGGGTAGTGGCCGTGGCCGATAATTGCGACCTCGTTCCCATACTGGAACAGGTGTCCGGCCCCGAACAGGGAGATATCCTGGGCATCGGAACCTATTCCGTAGAGTACAAAGCTACCGATGACTATGGTAATTCGGCCACCTATTCTTTCAACATCAACCTCAGCCAGGCCGCCAGCCCGGAACCGGTGGTGGATATCTCCGGCAACGGATTCTTCAGCGTGCCGGAATGCAATGAAGATGTACTTGTGGTATTCTCCGGCAACCTGCTCGACTGCGCCATTACAGAGGGTACCGATACGGAGGCCATTAGTAATGATATCTTGGTTTCCGGCGCTCCGCTGGACGTCTCCTTTGTGGCCTCGCTGGACGGCTATGCCTATTTCGAACTGGAGGGCTTTCTGGAGCCCGGCCTGTACGATGTTACCGTCGAATACGAAGGCGTATCTGTCACTCACACCGTAGTGGTGGCCCAGGATGAAAACCAGGCGCCCTCGGTCATACTGCCAGGGAACCTGAGCTTCCTCCTGCCGGTTTGTTCGGATGAATTCTCTGCCAAGTTCGCCATTCTGATCCGGGACGATTGCGACGATCCCCTCAATACTGCGAATGCTGCCTTCAAGCTGGGAGATGAGGTGCTGACACCCTCTATGGTGGACGAGGACAATGGTTACTTTGAGTTCACAGTGCCGCTGACGGCCGAAGACGATGGCGCAGTGCTCTATGCTTCCTACCTCGACGGCGGGAGCAAGCTGACGGAAATACAGGTGCCGATCAGTGTGACGCCTCAGGAAGACGAATGGGCGCCCATCATCGTGTATCCTGCCGCCGACGTCAACCTCCTGGGCGAGAACTGCGAGCCCCTGGCCGAAGCGTTCTGCTTTAACGTGAAGGCCACCGATAATTGTGACGGTGAGATCACTCCACTGGTTACCATCAGCGGGCAAACCATTCTGCCCGGCCCCGATGGCAAATATTGCTATACCTTTACGGCGGACGGCTCATTCCAGGTGAAGATCCGGGCCCAGGACAGCAAGAACAACATGGCCATGGAAAGCTTCTTCATCAACGTCACACAGGAGCTTCCGCCGGCGCCCACCAACCTGGCCTGCATAGACGTCACCGTTCCGCTTAATGACAACTGCCAGCGCCTTGTCACCGCCGATATGGTGCTGTCCGGTAGCTTCGGATGCCTCAGCCCGGATGATTTTGTGGCCAACATCGTGAATGACGACAATCCCGCCAACGGGAACATCCTGGATGGCTACGGCGAGGTGCTTTTCCAGGTGCAGCTCGCCGATGGCCTGGGGCCGGTGGAAGCCTTCCAGCCCTGTATTGGTGCCATCAGCGCTGTTGATAATAATGACCCGGTGCTGAACTGCCCGCCTTCCACGAGCAGCACCACGGTGTTCGATCAGGCATTCCGGGTTAACGGAAACCTCAATATCCTGAGCCCCACCCTGAACCCCGCCGGCTACTCCTGCCTGCTGGAAGGCCTGCCGGTGAATGGCCAGCGCTACTACGAACTGAAAACCTTTACCGTAGATACGACGGATTTCTATACCTTCCTGCTGGATTCCGATTTCTCTTCCGGCCTGGGTAATTTCGCCCTCTACCAGGGGAGCTTCAACCCGCAGAAACCCTGCGAGAACGTCATCGCCCAGAACGATTTCCCGGCCGGATATTCCAACCCGCAGTTCGATGGCGAACCCTACGTGAGGATGACGCTGCCGCTGCAGCAAGGAGAGACTTACCTTCTGCTTACCACTACCGATGACATCGGTGCGATTGGGAACTACTCTTATTATATTGTAAGCGACGAGGACGGCCAGGCCGGCCAGGGCACAGCAGGCGGCTTCGTTCCCTTTACCACTGCGCCCCTTTCCTTCAGCCGCAACCTGTACTGCGACGATTTTGACGCCATTTTCAACAATCCCGCCAGCCAGGCCATAACCGGCTCTCCGGTAGTGTCTGATAACTGCGACAGCGAAGTGGAGGTTACCTTTGTGGATACCTTCGTGGACGGCGGAGAATGCGGCGACATCGTCATCACGCGTACCTTCACCGCCCGGGACAATTCCGGCAATACCAGCACCTGCACGCAAACGATCACGCTGATACCGCCCATCCTGGACGAGATCTCCCTGCCGCCCTTTACGGCGCCTGTAGAATGCGATGAGAACTTCGAAGTGCTTCCGAATGGCAACCCTTCCCCGGACCTAACCGGCTATCCTTTCCTCGTTACAGGAAGCGGCATTTCCAACCTCCTGGGCGGCTACTGCAACCTGGGCGCTACTTTCGAGGACGGCCCGCGCATCGAGTCCTGCAACGGCACGGCCTATAGCTTCCTCCGGGAATGGACCCTGCTGGATGTCTGCAACCTGGGAGATATAAGGGCCTACAAGCAGCTCATTCAGGTAGGCGACTTTACCGAACCCGAGATCACCTGCCCGGCCGGAAGCCTGGAATACTCCACCAGCGCTTTCAGCTGCACGGGGAGCTTCGAAGTGCCCCTGCCTGAAGTGACGGACAATTGCTCCGGCTGGGCGCTGCTCACCGAGATCGTTACGGAGGTGGATATCGAAGTGTTTGATGAGTTCGGCCTGCCGGCAGGCGCCAGGACGGATACCGTGGTGGTAGCTGCCATTGCCGAGAGTTCCGAAAGCCGCATCGTCAGCGGCATTCCCGCCGGCGAACACTATTTCCGCTATACGGCCGAAGACCTCTGTGGCAATAAAGCGGTAGTGTACTGCCCCTTCAGCGTTGTCGATAAGGTGGACCCTACAGCCGTATGTGAAGATAACCTCAATATCAATATAGGCAACAGCGGCAAGGCCCGGGTATTTGCCATCGATATCGACGAAGGCTCGTCCGATAACTGTGGCATTGTTTCCTATGAGGTGCGCCGCAGCAACTACGATGTGGTAAACAATACCTGTGGAAGCGGATTTTCCGACTGGGGAGAGTATGTCGAATTTTTCTGCTGTGAGGTGGGCCAGGCCATCACCATTCAGCTCAGAGTGACGGATGCCGCCGGCAACATCGGCCAGTGCTGGCTCGAAGTATCTCCGGAAGATGAAACAATACCCTACTGCTTTGCTCCGGATAATGCAGACACGGATTGCACCGAACTGCCCGTGGGCTTCGACCCCCTGGATACCCTGCAACTGCAGCAGCTCTTCGGAGACGCTACTGCTGAGGACAACTGCAGCCAGGTGATGGTGCAGGAACTGACGCCCGTGGCCAACCTGGAATGCGGCGCCGGCACCATCGTACGGACGTTCCGCGCCGTAGACATTCAGGGCAACCGCAGTGCCAATGCCTGTCAGCAGGTGATCCGCATCGATGAAGTGCACAACTACGAGATCCGCTTCCCGGCAGATGCCGAGGCTGTCTGCGGAGTAGTGGAGCCCGACAGCGTAGAGTACAACGAGATCGGCTGCGGCCTGCTGGCCGTGACGCACATAGATGAGTTTTACTCCGCCTCCGGCGATGAGTGCTACAAGATATTCCGCAAGTGGAAGGTCGTCAACTGGTGCCAGTACGATGGCGAAAGCGGCCCCGCTTTTATCGGCCGCGACGAAGACTGCGACAACCGCCCCGGCGACGAGGCCGTGTGGATCCTCTTCCGCCCCGATGGTTATACCTATGTGGACCGAGACAACGACGAGACGGAACCGAATAACATCCCCACGGCTGCCCAGAACCTCTGCCGCAGTGTGGATGACTACTGGCGAAAGTCCGACTACGATGGCGGCTACTACGAATATACGCAGATCATCAAGGTGTATGACGATATCCGGCCGCAGGTCCTCTTTACGCCTGCGGACCCCTTCTGCAGCATCGACAATGATGCCTGCGAAGGTTTCGTAAGCCTGGACTTTGAGGTCAATGAGAACTGTACCCCCGATGACCTCAGCATCCGCGTCTTCCTGGATGCCGGCGCCGATGGCGTGCTGGACGGGGAAGTGACCGCGCACCTCAGCGGGGAGTATCCCGACTATACCATAGAAGGAGACTTCCCCATCGGCAGCCACGCCTTCGAGGTGCAGGTGAAAGACGGTTGCGGAAATTCCGACAGCGAGCGCATCCCCTTCCAGGTGATAGACTGTAAGCCGCCGCAACCGTTCTGCCTCAACGGATTGTCGGTGCCGATCATGCCCTTCGATGCCGACGGCGATGATGTAGCCGATGGCGCCAGTATGGTGCTTGAGCCCCTCAGCCTGGTGGCTCAGCCCAATGTGGACTGTTCCGGCCCGGTAAGCTATTCCATCAACCGCGTGGGAGAAGCACCGAATGTAGACTCCACCAGCATACTGCTGACCTGTGCGGATACCGGTACCTTGTACATCGAGATCCACGCCTGGGATGCTGTGGGCAATTCCGACTTCTGCGAAACCTACGTGCTCGTACAGGACAACTTCGGTTCCTGTGGCGCAGGGCCTCTGGCCGCTTCCGGCTTCGTCAGCACGGAATTAGGAGAGATGGTGGAAGACGTGGAGGTCCGCCTCAGTGGTTACAACTACTCGACGGCCATGACCGGCAACAACGGAGACTTCATGTTCCCCGGCCTGGCGGAAGGGCGTGACTACACCCTATCGTCCGTTCGCGATGGCGATTACATGAACGGCGTATCCACCTTCGACCTGGTGCTCATCAGCAAGCACATACTGGGGGTAGAGCGGCTGGACAGCCCCTATAAGATGATCGCCGCCGACATCAACAAGTCGGAGTCCATCACCACGCTGGACCTGATACAGCTGCGCAAGCTCATCCTGTCTATCGACCGGGCCTTTGCCCACAACACCAGCTGGCGCTTTGTGGATGCGCGCTATACCTTCCCCAATCCAGCGGACCCCTGGAAGGAAACCTTCCCTGAGGTGATCAACATCAACGACCTGCCGGGAGCAGGCGTGAGCAACGCCAACTTCATCGCAGTCAAGGTTGGGGATGTGAGCATGGACGCCGTCACCAACAGCTTTAACCGGGTGGAAGGCCGCCGTTTCGATGGCAGCTTCAGCCTGAAGACAGAAGAGCAGCAGCTCTCGGCCGGCGAGGAATACGAGGTGGTATTCACCGCTCCGCAGGCCGCCGCCATCGAAGGATATCAGGGGACCCTTACTTTCGACCCCGCTGCGCTCGAACTGGTGGGCCTT
>CAYVVK010000306.1:0-7629 GCA_964454855.1 uncultured Phaeodactylibacter sp.
TTATTGTAATCATCCAGGTCGAGGCGGGCGGTGCGCAGGTACATTTCATAGGCTTTCTCCTCTTTGCCAAGCAGGGAAGCCTGAATGGCGTGCACGCAGGGGGAGAGGGAGGATTCATGGACGGTACGAGGTTCGTAGAAGTCAAAATTGCGGCGGATGGTGTCCTCGTCGAAATGGTCTTCGAAAAAATAGAGGCCCTGCAGCACGTCCGCCTGTTTGATAAAGACGGAGCGCAGTATGCGGTCCCAGGACCAGTTCTGGTTGATGGGCCGCACGCTTTTGTCCAGATCGTCTACGGTGAGTAGTTCTTTTTCCAGGAAGCCGTCATGCTGCACGAAAATGCCCAGTTTTTCGTCGTAGGGCAGATACAGTTTAGCGATGATCTCCTTCCACTTTTTGGTTTCGGTATATTTGTAGAACTTCAGTTTCTCTTCCAGTTGCTGGTATTCTTCGGGGGCGTTCTCTTCCACGTAGCCGATCACCTCCAGAGTATACTGCAGGCACCAGCGGGCGATGTAGTTGGTGTACCAGTTGTTATTGACGTTGTTTTCATACTCATTCGGCCCGGTGACGCCGTGCATGACATACATTCCCTTGCGCTCGGAATAATGGACGCGCTGTGCCCAGAAGCGGGCGATGCCGATAAGCACCTCCAGGCCATGGCTTACGAGATACTCTTTCTCGCCGGTGTACCGCACGTAGTCATAAATGGCGTAGGCAATGGCGCCGTTGCGGTGGATCTCCTCGAAGGTGATCTCCCATTCGTTGTGGGACTCCTCTCCGTTCATGGTCACCATGGGATACAGGGCAGCGCCATCGGTAAAGCCCAGTTTTTCGGCGTTTTCGATGGCCTTTTGCAGGTGGCGGTAGCGGTACAGCAGCAGGTTGCGGGCCACGTGCTGGCCGGCCGTGGCCAGATAGAAGGGGAAACAGTAAGCCTCCGTGTCCCAGTAGGTACTTCCGCCGTATTTTTCTCCGGTGAAGCCTTTGGGGCCGATGTTGAGCCGCTCATCCTCGCCGGTATAGGCCTGATACAGCTGGAAAATGTTGAAGCGTATCCCCTGCTGGGCGGAGACATCGCCCTCGATGCGGATGTCGGCCTCTTTCCACTTTTCCTTCCAGGCGGCGGCCTGTTCCTTCATCATCTTATCGAAGCCCTTTTTGTGGGCGGCCTTGACGACATTTTTGCAAACCTCCATCAATTCGTCCTTCTCGTGGTTGAGTGAAGAGACATTGGCGGCGTATTTGTAGACGGTGGTCTCCTGCCCTTCTTCACAGGGCAGGTCGACGGTGCAGCCTACATATTTTTCCTTCTGTATGCGATAGGAGTTAAAGTCCAGTTCTTTGCCATTCTGAAAGATGGAAAAGCGCATGCCCGTGCACACCTGAAACTCGGTCTTCTTGGTTTCCGCCACGACGAAGCCCTGCCGGCGTTTCACCTGTTTATTCACCTCCACCCAGAACTTTTCATCGTAGTTGGCATCCTCATTGATGACATCAGCATCTACGTAGGGGGTGAGGGTAAGCGTGCCGGAGAAGTCTACAGGCGTTATGGAGTAACGGATGGCGCCGATCTGGTCATCCACGATGCTGCAGAAACGGCGGGAGCGAACCTTCACTTTTCTGCCACTGAGCATGGTGGCGGTAAAGCTGCGTTCCAGGTAGCCTTCCTGCATATTGAGTTCGCGGCGAAAATCCTCCACCTTGCACTTGGCCAGGTCCAGGGCCTCTCCGTCAAATTCCACTTTAATGCCGATCCAGTTGGCGGCATTGAGCACCTTGGCGAAATATTCGGGATAGCCGATCTTCCACCATCCCACGCGGGTCTTATCGGGATAGTAGATGCCGGCCACGTAATTGCCCGGCAGGGAATCTCCCGAGAAATCCTCTTCGAAATTGGCGCGCTGGCCGAAGCGGCCGTTGCCTATGCTGAAGATACTTTCTGAAATGCGATTGTATTCCTTATGGAAGCCTTCCTCTATGATACTCCACTCATCGTGTTTGAGGTAATCTTTCATGTCTCGTAAAAGTTGATTTTAGGTTATACGGATTTTTCATTGATCACTTCCAGGATGTCTTCGAGCTCCAGGCCGATAAAATCGGGGATGACCATGTGGGCGTGGCCCAGGTTGTCTTCCTCTCCGACTCCTACCGCGTAGAAATTGCCGGCGATGGCTGCGTCAATGCCCTTTTCGGCATCTTCGAATACGATGCACTCATAGGGTTTGACGCCCAGTTCTTCCGCACCCAGCTCAAATACCTGTGGGTCGGGTTTGCTTTTGGTGGTTTTTGCCCCGTCGATGATGGAATCAAAGTGGTCATACAGTTCGATCTGGCGGAGAATATCCGGAGCGTTTTTACTGCCGGAGCCTACGCCCATTTTGATGCCCTTTTCCTCCAGGTGATCCAGAAAAGGAAGCACGCCCTCCAGGATCTCATCGGGATCCATATTGAGAATGAATTCCCGGTACCAGCTGTTCTTTTTATCCGCCCATTCCTGTTTTTCCTCTTCGCTCAATTCTACCCCTCCCCACTTCAGGATAAGCTCCAGAGAACCCATGCGGGATACCCCCTTGAGTTTTTCGTTCTTTTTCTCATCAAAATCAAAGCCCAACTCATTAGCGAGGCGGCGCCAGGCAATAAAGTGATACTTGGCCGTGTCGACAATGACGCCATCGAGGTCAAAAATACAAGCTTTTATCATTGGGAGATTTTTTGGTCAATAATGCCGGATCGCGGGCAGCGGCTAAGATAGCACATTTTTTTTCGCGCTGTAATTAATAAAATGCCAGGCATTTTCAAAAAAAATACCTGGCATTTTTAATTGCTTAAACAGCGTGGTTTATTTGATGACGCCCAGTTCTTTGCCCACCTTGGTGAAAGCAGCAATGGCCTTATCCAGGTGTTCGCGCTCGTGGGCGGCGGATATCTGTGTGCGGATACGGGCCTTGCCCCTGGGCACGACGGGATAGAAAAAGCCGATCACATAGATCCCTTCATCCAGGAGGCGGGCGGCAAAAGCCTGGGACAATTTGGCGTCATAGAGCATGATAGGCACAATGGGCGTCTCTCCGGGAATGATGTCAAACCCGGCTTCCGTCATTTTTTTCCGGAAGTAAGCCGTGCTTCCCTCCAGCTTATCGCGCAGGTGAGTACTACTGCTCAACAGCTCGATCACTTTGAGGGAAGCGCCTACGATGGGCGGAGCCAAGGTGTTGGAAAACAAATAGGGCCGGGATCGTTGCCGCAGAATGTCGACAATCTCTTTTTTGGAAGCGGTAAACCCTCCCGAGGCGCCGCCCATGGCCTTGCCCAGCGTACCGGTAATGATGTCCACCCTATCCATCACATTGTGGAACTCGTGCGTACCTCTACCTCTCTTGCCGATAAAGCCGGTGGCGTGGCAATCGTCTACCATCACCATAGCGTCGTACTTTTCCGCCAGGCCACAGATCTTGTCCAGGCGGGCGATATCGCCGTCCATGGAAAATACCCCATCGGTGGCGATCAGGCGGCGGCGTGCGCTCTGTGCTTCGCGGAGCTTTTCTTCCAGGCTTTCCATGTCGCTGTGCTTATACCGGTAGCGCGCCGCTTTGCACAGGCGGATGCCGTCGATGATGGAGGCGTGGTTGAGTTCATCGGAAATGATGGCGTCTTCTTCTCCGAGCAGAGGCTCAAACAGGCCGCCGTTGGCGTCGAATGCTGCGGCGTAAAGGATGGCATCCTCCATGCCCAGAAATTCGGCGATCTTGTGCTCCAGTTCCTTGTGGATGTCCTGAGTGCCGCAGATAAAGCGGACGGAAGAAAGCCCGTAACCATGGGTGTCGATGGCTTCTTTGGCGGCCTCGACCACCTCAGGGTGGGAAGACAAGCCCAGGTAGTTGTTGGCGCAGAAGTTCAGCACTTCGCCGGTGCTTTGGGTTTTAATTTTGGCAGACTGGGGAGTGGTGATGATCCGCTCCTCCTTGTAAAGCCCCGCTTCGCGGATCTCTTCGATCTCTTTTTCCAATGCCGGTTCAACGTTTTTATACATCTTTCGTATTTATTTTAGGTGAATGGTTTTCCCCTCATCAGGGAATGGGCACTTGATAATATTCTCTGAGGTGTTCCAGCATATCTACAGTCATCTTAGGCAGGTCAAACTCGTGTTTCCACCCCCAATCCTCTCTGGCCAGGCTATCGTCTATACTATTGGGCCAGCCGGCGGCGATCTGCTGGCGGAAGTCCGGTTTATACCGCACTTTAAAATCCGGGATGTGTTTTCTGATCTCCGCCGCCACTTCCTCCGGCGTGAAGCTCATGCCCGCCAGGTTATAGCTAGAACGGATCTGTACGGCATCCGGGGGCACCGCCATGAGCTCCAGGGTTGCGCGAATGGCGTCTTTCATGTAGAGCATGGGCAGGCGGGCGTCCGGCTCCAGAAAACATTCGTATTCTTCTCCCCGCACGGCACTGTGGAAGATCTCCACGGCGTAGTCGGTAGTGCCGCCTCCCGGAAGGGATTCATAACCTATGATGCCGGGATAGCGCACCGAGCGCACATCCACCCCGTATTTCTGGTGGTAGTACTGGCACCAGTTCTCGCCGGCCACCTTACTGATGCCGTAGACGGTTTCCGGTTGCAACACGGCATACTGTGGAGTATCCACCTTGGGGGTTTTGCCTCCGAAAACGGCGATGGAACTGGGGAAGAACACCTTCAGGCCGTATGCTCTGGCAGCTTCCAGGATATTGAACAGGCCACTCATGTTGATCTCCCAGGCCCATTTGGGGTTCTGTTCTCCCTTTGCCGAGAGGATGGCCGCCAGGTGGTAGATGTGGCCTATATCATATTTTTCCACCAGCGTATTTAGCCGTTGGATATCAAGTACATCCAGTTCTTCAAAAAAACCTTTATTCTTTTCTGCCTTTTTAATATCGGTTGCCAGCACGGTATCCGGGCCGTACTCCCTGCGCAGGCGCTCAGTGAGTACGGTTCCGATTTGTCCATCAGCACCGGTAACGAGGATGGTTTTCTTTTTCATAATTTGGTTAGCGCTTAATTTTACCGTTAAACAAAAACGAACCGGCAGCAGTTCGGGCCCATAAAGGTTAGCCGAATGCCGGCACCTCATCCACAAATTCGAATGACCGCCGTTTGTAGTCCAGGGCACAGCAAAAACTTTCGATGCCATTGGTGGCCAGAAAATACCGGACCCTCAGCTTCTTGTTGTAGGTGATGGCCTGGAAGATGGTCTTATCGGAGATCTGTTCGTCAATTTTCACCTTCGGCGCCTTGCATTCCACCAGAAGGAAGGGTTTGCCGGCATGGTCGTACACCAGCAGGTCAAATCGTTTGGCCAGTTTATCATTCACCACCCTGAATCCCTTTTCCATGCCAATGAGGTTTTTCCTGTACTGCTTTTCCTCCAGCAGGTAAAGGATGGCGAGCTGCCGGATCATCTCTTCGGGCTGCAGCACGATCCATTTCTGCCGGATGAGGTCAAAGATATAGCGATTATCATTCTCCCGCTTGATTTTAAGCCTGTCCACGAAACGATCCAGTCCCAGGTCGATATTCATAGCAGTTTTTTGGATTGCCGGAAAATAACCGCTTATTTAAAAATCACCGGCCGGCCGGCCACTCCTCCTCCGGCGGACAGGCGAATGAAATACTGCCCTGCAGGCAGGTTCTGGCGGCCGATTAAAAAATCGCTGTTTCCCTCTGGCAGTGTTCCGGAAAAAAGCCGGCGCAGCAGCGCGCCGTTGTGTCCATACAGGCCGATCTGCACGGCCGGCATGGGTGCTTCCAGTTCTACCCGGAGTTGCACCTGGCGTTCCGCCGGGATTGGCCAGGCCTTCAGCGCATTAAGGCCGCTAATGTCACCGATGTCGGTAAGGATGCCGATATCCGCGGAATTGGTATTGACCGGCTGGAAGAAACTACCTTCTTTTTTCCAGATGACGGTGCCCACCTCAAAATTGCCGGTAGACAGGCCCTCCAGGCTTCCGGCCCCGGAGCTTTCGATAGCGGAGGCGGAAACGCTAAAGGTGTTTTCTATCTCCGTTCCGGCCCCGATGCTACCTGAGGCGATCAGTTCTCCGAATGGAGAGCCCGAGAACGACAGGCGCAGCATCTGCTTATGGAGCGCGTCGTTTCCCTGGCCCGCCTGAGGCCCTCTGAAGGTGCGTTCGATCAGATAGGCGCCCAGGTAATATTCGCCCTCCGTTGGTTCAAAGAAACGGGTTTTGATGTGCACGATGGCCGTATTGGCATCATCCACCCCGGCGATCAGCCCTGCCTGCACTACCGGCGCCTGATCGTTGATGGCCGCTATCTGATCAGCTGCCGCATTGCGGACGCTTTCAATATTTGTGGAATTTGCCCCCATATTCTGGCCGTTGAGGTAGATAATGGGCTGGCTGAAGCCTCCGAAATTACTGGTAATTCCCTGAGCCGCAGGATTCTGGTACCCTCCGCTGTAATGGGCCGCCAGGCAGAGGGCTTTTTCTGCGTTGTCCTCCAGAATGCCTTCGAAGAGGGCCCAGCCCCAGTCGCCACATTTCGGGCACCAATCGGCTGTTTTCTTGACGACCAGAGGCCGGTTGGTTTCGGGCACGGTAATGTCCTGGGCATGAGCGGCCTGCCCCAGCAGCAGGATCACCAATAAGAGTATGTGTCTTTTCATGTTCCGGATGTTTTTTCCCAAAAAATCAGTACTATGGTGGTTCTTTGACAAATGCTTTGTTCCAAAGGCAGTGCTTCATGCGGAAGCAATGCGACAGGCAGGAGCAGGGGTTTCGCATGAAGCACTGTCCACAGGATTTGTCAAAGAAGGACTATGGTTTAAAATTCAAAGCCCAATAGGCCCGGGTATGCGGCGAAAGTTTAAACCTTTCGTCAATCCGGTGGCCGATGACCCAGCAGATGCGCCCTTCGGCATCTTCGGCGATCCATGTGCGCTCTTTGTCAAAACGGCTTAGCTTGCGGTTGCTGAAGAAGTCCTGCAGCTTCTGGTGTTTGCCTCCCATGCCCAGGGGCTGGAAGGTATCTCCCGCCCGCCAGCGGCGCAACCGGATAGGAAAACGCAGTATATCTGCATCCAGGAAAACAACCCACTCCTCCTTCGGAAATTGCCTGGGCCGGCCTTCCAGTCTTTTCAGCGACAGCCTTCCCTCCGGCAATTCATGAAGCCCTTCTTCAGGGCCGATAACAATTTCTTCGGCAGAGGCCGCTCTGTCAAGGGGTTCCACGATCAGGTGCTCCCGGCCAATCACCAGGCGATATTCCGGGGCTTCGAAAATGGCGCCGGCGTGATCCATGGCATCTGCAACCTGCCAGGCCTGGCTGGTATTGAAGCCATAGGGGGACAGTAATTCAAACAGGATGGAGCCCAGGGCAGGGAGGTGTTGCCGGAGGGCGGACTTTCTGACCTTGAACTGCCGGCCCTGCGAATCGATAGCCTGCTGGGCGATCAGCCGCAGCCCCCAGCCGTACAGGTATTCTGCTTCCTGGAAACGCTTCAGGTTGTCGGCCATGGTAGCTTCAAAGGAAGGGTTGAGCTGGCGGAAAACAGGTATCGCGTAATGGCGGATCTTGTTGCGGGCGTATTTGGCCTCTGTATTGGAGGCATCCTCGCGATAAGGCAA
>CAYVVK010000307.1:0-7611 GCA_964454855.1 uncultured Phaeodactylibacter sp.
GAGGTTGCGGGCGTCGGCGGGGGCGTCGGGAGCCACGACGATCATGCAGGAGCCGTCGCCGGAAGCTTCCCCTGCCTTCTTTTTCCGGAGCTCCTCCCCTGCCGGCACTCCATCTATCTGAAGTACACCGCCGAAATTGGTTTGCACCAGCACGCCTACCATATAGCCTCCGTCTTCTTCCGGCAGTTTGCGGGAAGCCGTGCCGACGCCCCCCTTAAAGCCAAAGCAGATGGTTCCCGTACCGGCTCCCACATTGCCTTCAGGTACCGGCCCGGAAGCTGCTGCCTCAATAGCCTGCAAAACGTGCTCCTGCCGGAGATGCCGGCCTCTGATGTCGTTGAGCCCTCCGTCATTGGTCTCTCCGACGATGGGGTTGACGGAACGCACCTCTTCGTTCCCCTTCTGAGATAAGGCATGATCGATGAGGGCGGCGGCGGCGGTGGGTACGCTTAGGGTATTGGTGAGTACGATGGGCGTTTCGATGTTGCCGAGCTCTTCCACCTGGCTGTAGCCCATCAGCTTGCCGAAACCGTTTCCGATATACATGGCGGCGGGTACTTTCTGCTGGAAGAGGTTGCCGCCGTGCGGCAACACAGCCGTCGCTCCGGTGCGGATGTTATCGCCTTCGATCAGCGTGAAATGCCCCACTTGCACACCCGCCACATCTGTGATGGCATTTAGCGGGCCGGGAGCCAGGATACCGGGTTCGATTCCGTAATCTCTCAGGCGTTTCTGTTGTGCCATGAGTAAGGTGTTGAAGAGTAGGGGTAATGTCAGGAAGAGTATTCTCAGTTGCATGGCAAAGACGGCTTGTATTCTCCAACAAAGATAATCACACTTTTCCGGCAGGCCTGCAGATCTTGCCGGAATATCCGGCATCCGGCATCTGACATCTGACATCTAAAAAAGTTAAACCCATTAACTAATAGGCCCATGAAGTGTTTTGCTTTTGTTAAGCCGGACGCTTTCGTTTCCGGATGTACGAACTGCTGTATAATTTAGTGCCTTGAATTGCGTTTTCCAAATGTTCGTGCCGCGATCCTCCGGATCGCCCGGCCTCTGGAAATAGTGGCACTTGCGATCCAGAGGATCGCGGCACGGTTAAACTCAAAAAAATGATAAAAAGAATAAGCTTATTACTGCTCTGCGCCCTGGCGCTCAACGGCCTGCAGGCCCAGAAGTGGAAAGACAAGCTCAATCAGGCCAAAGGCGCCCTGATGGGCGAGGCTGGCCTCAGCCAGGAAGAAGCCGGCCAGGGCCTGAAGGAAGCGCTCAATATCGGCCTGTCCGAAGCCGTAGACTTCCTCTCCGTGGAAGATGGCTATTACAAGAGCGCCTACAAGATATTGATCCCGGAAGAAGCCCAGCAGGTGGCTTCTAAACTGCGCGCCGTGCCCGGCTTCTCCAATGTGGAAGAGGAGCTCATGCTCAAGATGAACCGGGCGGCGGAAGATGCGGCCCAAAAGGCGAAACCCATCTTCGTCAGCGCCATCAAACAAATGGCCTTCGCCGATGCCATGAACATTCTGATGGGGAACAAGGACGCCGCCACCCGTTATTTGGAAAAGACGACTTACGACCAGCTGTACGCCGAGTTCAAGCCGGTCATTATCGAGTCGCTCGACAAGGTCAACGCCCGCACTTACTGGCGGGATGCGGTAACGGCCTACAATAAACTCCCCTTTGTTACCAAAACCAACCCGGAGCTGGACGACTACGTCACCAAACAAGCCCTCCTGGGCCTGTTCGGCCTGGTGGAAGTCAAGGAGAAGGACATCCGGGAGAATACCGGAGCGCGCACCTCAGAGCTGCTGCGCAAGGTGTTTGCCAAACAGGATTAGAACTTATGCCATTGTGAAATGGCTAGTGCTTTGGGAGTTAATTAATTGACAGGTAGTTGGTGTTATAATAGATTGATAACCCGTTGATTATTTCGACTGTTGAGCGCACAGCGAAACCCGTATGGGCAAACTGTCAACTGCCCATACGGGCCCGTACCGGGGTTTACTGCCGACTGCACTAGATTGTTCCATTTTTTGCCCGAGGCAGAGCATTTCAACATTGTTAAATTCCCAAGGAATGGTTTTCTTTGTAGGCATATGTGCAAGCCGACATTCCTTTTGCTCTGTATCCTGCTAAGCAGCGCGGCAGTTAACGCTCAGGAACTGCCGCGCCGCCATTTCCTGGAGGCCGCCGACACCTTCGACCGCACCCGCTTCCGCGCCTGGGCGGCCGCCGGCACTGCCCTCTACGCCGGCGCGGCCTACGGCCTGTATCAGATCTGGTATAAAGACTACGAACTCACCGGTTTCCACACCTTTAACGACCTCGGAGAATGGGAGAATATGGATAAGGTAGGGCATATGGTTACCGCCTATAACCAAAGCCAAATTGCCTTCCGGGGAGCGTTGTGGACGGGCATGGAACGGCGCCGCGCCATGTGGCTGGGTGTTGGAATTGGCAGCCTGCTGCAAAGTACGGTGGAGGTGATGGACGGCTTCTCCGCCAAGTGGGGCTTCTCCTGGGCGGATATCGGCTTCAACACCCTGGGAGTAGGCCTTTTTGCAGGACAGGAGATCGCCTGGGGAGAGCAGCGCATCTCCTTCAAGCTATCCAATACCCGCCCCGATTATTCTGACGAGCTCTTCCCTTCCACCAACGGCGGCCCGGCGATGAGCCCGCGCGCCCGCGCCTACGAACTCTACGGCCGTTCCTTTGGCGAAGCTTTGATCAAAGACTATAACGGACAGACGCTCTGGGCCTCCGTCAACCTGGCTTCTTTCTCCCAAAACCAGAGAGCAGACTGGCTGCCGGGCTGGCTCAACCTGGCCGTTGGCTATGGTGCGGAAAATATGTTCGGCGGTTATGGCAATGCCTGGCAGGGAGAAAACGGCGCTTCCTACCGGCTGGACGAAAAGGCTTTTCCCCGCTACCGGCAATTCTACCTCTCTTTTGATGTCGACCTCCAGCGCATCCCTTCCAAAAACCGGCTGGTAAAAAGCCTGCTCGGCGCCCTCAACTGGGTCAAAATACCGGCGCCGGCCCTGGAGGTGAATACGAATGGAGGGGTGAAGTTCCATCCGGTGTATTGGTAATAAAGTCAAAAGGTAAAAAGTGGAAGACAAGAGGTAAAAGTATTTTCACAGTACAGCCAAGGGTAAGCCTTTTTAACTTTTACCTTTTACCTTTTACCTTTTACCTTTTAACTTTTACCTTTTACCTTTTACCTTATCAAGCCTGCCCATATCCTCCTCATCCAGCTCGATCTGCGCCGCTGCCGTATTCTCCCGCAGGTGTTCCACCGAACTCGTTCCCGGAATGGGCAGGATGTTATCGCTGTAGGCCAGCAGCCAGGCCAGGGCGATCTGGTAGACAGAAGCGCCGTGTTTTTCGGCTACCGACTGCAACGCCTTATTGTCCAATGCGCCGGCATCCAGCGGATACCAGGGGATAAAGCCTATGCCCTGCTCGCGCGTCCATTCCACCTCTTCGTCCCACTTGCGGTCCGTGAGGCTGAATTTATTCTGTACGCTGACTACTTCGAAGTACTGCTGCGCCTGTCTGATCTGCTCGATGCTCACCTCCGACAGGCCGAGGTGGCGGATCAGCCCTTCCCGCTGCATTTCTTTCAGTTTGCCCAGGAATTCACCGGCCGGCACTTTGGGGTCGAAGCGGTGCAACTGGTACAAGTCGACGCGCTCCAGCTTCAGGCGTTTGAGGCTGCCTTTCAGGGCCTTTTCCAGATGATCCGGATGGCCATTGATGGGCCATTGGTTGGGGCCGCTGCGCTCCAGGCCGCCTTTGGTGGCGATGAGCAACTCCTCAGAATAAGGATGAAGGGCTTCGGCGATGAGCTCTTCGGAAATGTAAGGCCCGTAGCTGTCGGCCGTATCTATGAAATTGATGTCCAGTTCCCGGGTTTCCTGAAGTACCCGAATGGCCTCAGCCTTGTCTTTGGGCGGGCCCCAGATGCCACTGCCGGTAATGCGCATAGCCCCGTAACCGATCCGGTTGATCGTGATGTCTCCTCCCAGCGTGTAGGTGCCAGAGGCGCGTGCGGAGATGTTTTCCTGCTTTATATCCATGGTATTTCGTTTTACGATTTGAAAGAACGCCTTGTTAACAGCAAGCCGCCAACGCTTGTTTAGGAAATTAGCCTTATTGAGGATTGAGCGATTGAGGGATCTAAGATTTCGGATGTGCGCTTTGCCACTGGCTGCTCCTGCCAACTGCCTCCCTCCTTCGCCACACCCTTCGCCGAGGCTACGGCTGTCGAAGAAGGCTTCGGCGGGCGAAGACTGCATACCGCCCACTGCCAGACTACGGCCGTTGCCGAAAATCCTCATACTGCTCGAAAAAAGCGGGGATGGCCTGGCCCACGGTATAGTTCGGGGCATTGGTCAGCAGCACGATCCCGATCTTATCCTCCCGGCAGAAGGCGATCTCGGCGCGGTAGCCGTTGACGTAACCGCTGTGTTGGATGATCTGTATATCCGGTTTTTGCAGCACCCGCCAGCCCATGGCGTAATGCGCCCATTCCAGCCCGTCCCAGTTGCGCAGGATGCGGTCGTTGAGCGGGATCTCGATATGGGGCTGAAACACCTGGCCGAGCAGGCTATCCGGAAGAATGTCCGGCCGGTTGCCGAGCAGCAGTTGCAGGTAGTTGGCCATATCGCTGATGCTCGCATTGACGCCGGCCGCCGGGCGCACTTCGTAATAGTTGGGTTCTATTTCTACAGCAGAAAAACCCGAGCGGCGGCGGCTGTGTGGCAGGGCGATATTATCTCCCAGGCGCATGCTGTCGTAATCAGCAGAGGCATCCTCCATATGAAGAGGTTCGAAAATGTATTTGTTGAGCAGGCTGGGAAAATCTCTGCCGGTTGCCGATAGCATCAGGTCTCCCGACAGGCTGAAAGCTACGTTCTGGTAGTTGTGATAAGCGCCAACCGGGTGAGAGAGGTGCACCCCGGATAACTTTTCGAGAATGGCGGGGTAGGCCATGCCCATGTTCAGCAGGTTGGAATAGGTGTGCCGCGGCAGGCCGGTAGAGTGGCTGAGGAGGTGGTGCAGGCGCAGGGCGCGCGTATGTTCTTCCGACCGCAGGCGAAAATCCGGCAGGTGCTCGTGTATGGGTTCATCCCAGCTGAGCTCGCCCTTCTTTACCAGCAAGCCCGCCAATATCCCGGTAAACCCTTTGGACAAGGAAGCCAGCCGGAATACAGTGCGCTCATCCACGGAATCGGGCGCATTTACCGAGCGAAGGCCGTAGCCACGCAGGAGCGCCACAGTACTGTCCTTCACAATCGCCACTGCTGCTCCGGGCACGCCTTCTTCCCCGAGGCGGCTGCTCAGATAAGATTCGTACTGCTCTATAAAGGACCTGAAGCCGGGATCCAGTAAGGCGTTCTTCTGTCGCACTTCCAAACGTAGCATAGCCGCTTCAAGGCGGGGTGCTTTAACCAGTTCGCGGAGTATAAACCCGCCGATAAGTACAGCTATTACAACAATGGGCAACTTTTTCTTCATACCACTTTAGTTTTGGGACCAGAGGGGGGCAAGTTTAAGGCCTTTACTTCAAAAATCCAATTATTTGCGTTTAATGACTTACAGACGCTAAAAGCGGCAAACTATTTTTCCAATGCCGTCGTTTAACAAAAAATCACTTAACTTTCCTTTGAAAGCAGCATTTACAGATTATTTGCCAGTTGTCGCCCGGCCAGCCTATAAAAAACTTTAATTTATGCCCAAAATATACCAATATCTCTTATTTTTCCTCCTGATAGCGGGCGCCTTCACCCCCGCTTTAGCTACACACAACCGGGCTGGAGAGATCACCGTGCGGCAGGTAGGCGACTGTGTCACCAGCCTTACGGTAGAAGCCACCATCACCACCTATACCAAGGCCAGCAGCCGCCCCGCCGACCGCGATACCCTCGAACTCTGCTGGGGCGACGGCACCTGCGAACGGGTGCCCCGCGCCAACGGGCCCGGCAGCCCCCCTCAGGGCGTGGTGCTGGAAAACGATACCAAGTACAACATCTACGTAGCCCGCCACACCTACCCCGCCCGCGGCTCTTACGTGTTATCCATGACCGACCCGAACCGCAACGGCGGCATCCTCAACGTGAATTTCCCGAACTCCGACCAGGTCAAGTTCCACATCGAAACCCGGTATACCTTTCCCAACCCCCAGTTCCAGGGTTGCAACAGCACCCCTACCCTGCTGCAACCCCCCATCGACATCGGTTGCGTAGGAAAGGCCTTTACCCACAACCCCAATGCCTACGACCCCGACGGCGACAGCCTCTCCTACCACTTCACCGTCCCCCTGCAGGACATCGGGCTGACCGTGCCGAATTACATCTTCCCGGACCTCATCCCCTCTGCCAACCCCATGCTCAACCAGCTGACCATCGATGAAGTGACGGGCGACATCGTCTGGGACGCCCCCCAGAAGGCCGGCGAATACAACCTGGCCATGATCATCGTGGAATACCGAAATGGCATCCCGCTGGATACCATCTTACGGGATATGCAGATCCTCATCGAAGAGTGTGAGAACCTGCCGCCAATAGTGGAAACGCCCTTCGAAGAGATCTGCGTGGTGGCCGGAGAGCTACTGGAATTCGAAGTGGTGGGCACTGCCCCCCTGGAAGAAACTGAGCAGAAAGTGCGGCTCACCGCCCTGGGCGGCCCCTTCGAGGTGCCCGTCAGCCCCGCTACTTTCCTTCCCGACAATAATACCTTCCAGGAGGACCCCGTGCGGAAAACCTTTCGGTGGCAGACCACCTGCGAGCATATCTCCGCCCAGTTCTATTCGGTGGTCTTTAAAGCTACAGACAATTTCTTCCGGGATACCTCCGGCCTGGCCACCGACGGGCATTCCAACGCGATCTGGTATGGTCATGCCGAAGACGCTGACGTTCGCCTGACCGCGTGCTCGCTGACCCTGAGCGGAGGAGCGATGCCGGGGGCAGCGGCGGGGCCTGGAATGGCCTTTGAGACGAACCGAAGACGCTCCTGGTTCATTCCTCTGCCCGGGGAACATCAGGCCCTCAACGCGATGGCGGCGATCGTTGTCGCCCGCAGATTCGGGCTCACTGATGATGAGATCGCTGAGGCGATGCAGAATCGTGTACGACCGGTCGACGGTCGCATGATGATTGAAAGCATCGGCCCCTGCACCGTCTGCAACGACGCCTGGAATGCCAACCCCGATTCGATGGAAGCCGCGCTCAAGACGTTCTTCGCGTTGACGGCAACCGAGACGACGACAGGTTCAACCGATGTTCCGCCCGTCGGTCGCGTTCTCGTGCTCGGCGACATGCTTGAGTTGGGGGAACAGAGCGGGGCGTATCACCGGGAGGTGGGCCGATCGATTCTTCGTCTGCAGGCGTCCGCACCGGTGCGGCTCGTCATCTCGATGGGACCGTTGATGGCTGCACTGCACGACGAGCTCCGGCGTCACGGTCTTGGGCACGTGAGCGTGCACCACGACCAGGCCGACATGGCCGCCATCGAAGCGACGGCGAATCTGCTGGTGCCGGGTGACCATGTGCTGGTGAAGGGCTCGCACGGCCGGCCGCCGTCGTCTCCGGAGCTCGGGCCGGT
>CAYVVK010000308.1:0-7599 GCA_964454855.1 uncultured Phaeodactylibacter sp.
AATGTTATGGCCCGTTTCAACTACCAGCAGGGAGAAGAAGAACTGGACGACGGTACGGACAGCCCGCTGCGGCACGCCGCCCCCTGGTTCGGCCTGGCCCGCCTGGCCTATGAGGCCAACCGCCTGCGGCTCAACCTGAATGTACAATACAATGGGGAAGTGCCCTTTGAAGAGATGCCTCTGGAGGAAAGCGGCAAAACACACATCTATGCCAGCGATGAGAACGGAAACCCCTATTCTCCGGCCTGGTACACCCTGAACTTCCGCGCCATGTACGAGCTGACGGACCATCTCGCGATCACCAGCAGCCTGGAAAACATCACGGATCAGCGGTACCGGCCCTATTCCTCCGGCCTGGCGGGGCCGGGCAGGAACTTTATTCTGGCTTTACGGGCTAACTTTTAGAAAGCTGGATTCCCTTGATGATCATTTCGCCATTTGTTTACCCCCATCCCTGAAGGGAGCAAATGGCGAAATGATCGATCGCCAGGCAACCAACATCTCAAAGCCGACTCACCATTACAATGTGTATATCTTTGAGGCCAGGGAAAAGACACTGTGCCACAATTTAACAATTTAACAATTGTCGGCTGTCTAAAACTCTATGTCAGCCGACACAATTTAGCCATTTAACCATTTAACAATATAACAATATAGCCATATAACAATATAACCATTTAACCATTCCCAAAAGCCCGCTTCCAGCCATAGCGTATGACGACCAGCAGCACAACGAACATCAGAATGACGTACTGAAAAGGAACGTAGGTGATCGCCCAGATGCGTGTGCGGTCAATTACCCACATGATGATGAGGGCACCGCTGATCATAGTGACCAGGCCCGAAAGCTTGTCAAAACCAGGGATGTAATCCAGGTCCACATTTTTGCGGACGATGAGCAGGGTGACGATCATGGAGATCACGGGCAACACCTGTATGAATACATCTGCCTGCAGGATGCTGCGGCGTTCGAAGAGAAACTGGTAGACGCTGAGCGTGATGGAAAAGATGCCAGGTACACAGATGAAATAAATGAGGGTGGAATACACGTACTTCCAGGGAGACAGATGGCCCTGCCCCTGGTCGAGCAGGCCCGCCAGAAAGGCGGCGATGGGGATGATGCAAAAGTAAAAGATGATGTAAGCCGGGTGTTCCGCCAGTTGGGTGAAGAGTTCCTGCAGAGTCATGCTGTTCTGTATATTTTTCCAAATATACATATTTGCCGAAGCGAGGCAAGAGGGAGCCTAAATATAAAGCCCCGGCAACGCCTGAAGCTATGCCGGGGCCATATCTCAAAAGGAGTATTGTTCTTACAGATCCATCAACATCAGCACCGGGTCTTCCAGCAGTTCTTTCACCTTCACCAGGAAGGTCACGGAAGTGCTGCCGTCGACCACGCGGTGGTCATAGGAAAGCGCCAGGTACATCATGGGGCGGATCTTGACCTCGTTGTCGATCACCATAGGCCGCTGGTTGATGCCGTGCATGCCCAGTATGGCCGACTGTGGTTCGTTGAGGATGGGGGTGCTGAGCAGGGAGCCGAACACACCGCCGTTGGTGATGGTGAAGGTGCCTCCCCGCATCTCTTCCAGGGTAAGCTCTCCGCTGCGGGCCTTGTCTGCCAGCTGTTTGATCTTGTGTTCGATCTCGGCGAAGCCCAGGGATTCCACATTGTGCACCGGCGGTACGACCAGGCCATTAGGGGTGGAGATGGCAATGGAGATGTCCGCATAGTCGTGATAGACCAGTTCTTCACCGTCGAGGCTGGCGTTGACGTCCGGCATTTCCATCAGCACTTTGGCGCAGGCCTTGGCAAAGAGGGACATGAAGCCCAGCTTGATGCCGTATTTTTCCACGAAGCGCTCCTGGTATCTCTTCCGCATTTTCATGATCTCGGTGAGGTCCACCTCGTTGAAGGTGGTCAGCATGGCCGTTTCGTTCTTGGCGCTGACCAGGCGGCGGGCGATGGTGCGCCGCATCCGGCTCATCTTCTTGCGGCTGGTTTCCCGGCTGAACTGCTCTTTGGGCGTAAAGCTGATCTCTTTTTCAGGCTCTTCTTTTTCTTTTTTCGCCTCGGAGGGCTGCTCTTTCTGCTCCGCGGCTTCAGGTTTCGGCTCTTCTTTCTTTTCGGATGAAGACTTTTTGGCCTCCACCGCCTTCATGGCGTCTTCCTTGGTAATCCGGCCGTCTTTACCACTTCCCTCCACCTCCTTGGGGTCTATATCATTCTCCCTGAAGATCTTGGCTGCCGCGGGAGAAGGGTGCCCGACGGCATAGCTCTCCTCTTCTTCAGCTTCTTTTTTCTTTTCTTCGGATTCCTTTTCCGCTGCTTCAGGCTTTTCTTCTTCCTCTTTTTCCGCCGCTTTAGCTTTTTCTTCCTCTTTAGCTTTTTCCTCTTCTTTTTTGGCCGCACCGTTCGACTTACCCTCACCGCCATTTTCCTCTTTGCTGACGCTGGTATCGATCTTGGCCACCAAAGCGCCGATATCCAGGTCATCGCCTTCGGAGGCCACATGGATCAGTTTACCGGCAGCTTCCGCAGGAAATTCCAGCGTGGCCTTATCGGATTCGAATTCACAGATGGGCTCGTCCATTTCGACATAGGCGCCATCTTCTTTTAACCATTGGGAAAGGGTCACCTCTGTAACGGATTCTCCGACTGTAGGGACCTTCATTTCTACTACGCTCATACAGTGTGGGTAAGTGGGTTATTTATTGATTTCGCAAAATCAGGCAATTGGCCAAATAAAGCAAAAAATACGCATTTTTTTTAGCCTGGGCCATGCCGGCTTCGCCTAGGAGAACAACCATCAGGGCTTCATGGTTTGCCGGCTTTCAATCCTTATCCGCCTTCATAGGCCGATAATTGAACCGGTGGATCAGGCCATCGTCTCCTTTTCCTTCATTGGAAATGTAAAGAGTGCCGATATTGTCGAAGCAGAGGCCTTCCGGCTGCGGATGCACCTTCTTGCTCAGCTTTTCGATATGGATGATCTGTCCGCTGGGGCTTAAAACCAGCAACATCTTGCCGACTGAAGAAGCTACATAGATATTTTTAGTAATGGGATGGATGCTTATGGCCGAAGGGCTGAAGCCAAAATCCGAGCCGGGATCGAAAAACTCCACCAGCTTCTCCAGCTTACGCACGGCAGGGCCAGTTTCCAGATAAGCGTTGATGGAATCCAGGCTGATGAAATAGACGGGTTCTTTGCTCAGTGTCCTGGTGTCCAGGCTGAAAGCGTAGATCCCTTTTTTGTGAGTATAGGTTTTTTCATAACCCGCTCTGGCCTTGCAGGCGAGTAAAAGGCGGTTGTTGTCCCGGTCGTAGGCCAGGCCTTCCACGTCATTGTCCTCATCGAGGAAAAAATTGTGTTTTTCCACCTCCTGTCCCTGCTGTCCGGCATTCTTTACCTCATAGATCGTGCCGCTGCTCTTGACCACATAAACTGTGGAGCCCACCATTTCCACTCCTTCGTAATCGCCATCCTTCCAGAAGTCCACCTCTGCAAAAACCTCTCCGGAAGCGCGGTTCAGGAAAAAGAGTTTGCCATCTTCATCCTGCACGGCCACCAGAGCGTCGCCATCATCCGAAATGCCCAGGCCGGATATTTCTTCCAGTTCATTAGGCAGTTTAAAGGTTTGGCTGGGTTCACCGAGATTGTAAGCAAAGTGGTAACCCTCCAGAAGGGTAACGCTTCCAATCTCTTCCTGAAGTTCAGACGGTTCCCCGCAGGCCATCCAGTTCAGTAAGGCAAGTACAAATACGATCATAGATGTGTTTTTCATTTTTTGGAAAATAGAATTCTTGAATATACGAAACGACGGAAAGTATACTATCGTATGCCTGGCTCTCCCTCTGTTATTCATAGTTAAAGGTTTACATCCAGATAATAATTAAAATATGACAAACGAAAAGCCTGTAAGAAAAAAAGGGGCAACGCAACAGCGTCTCCCCTTCTTTTTTCATCTTATCGCTTTCCTCTCATGAAGGAAGGCGGCAATTTAAATATCGACATTGGCGTACTTTGCGTTCGCTTCGATGAAGGCGCGGCGCGGCGGCACATCATCCCCCATCAGCATGGAGAAGATACGGTCGGCCTCGCGGGCATCATCGATGGATACCCTTTGCAGGATGCGGGTATCGGGGTCCATGGTGGTTTCCCACAACTGCCCGGAATTCATCTCACCGAGGCCCTTATAGCGTTGTATCTTGACCGAAGAGTCATTCTCTCCGCTGGAATAGGCAGCCACGGCCTCGCGGCGTTCCTCCTCCGTCCAGCAATAGCGGAACTGCTTGCCTTTCTTGACCATGTAGAGCGGCGGCTGAGCGATATACACGAAGCCATTCTCCACCAGAGGCCGCATGTAACGGAAGAAGAAGGTCAGGATCAGGGTAACGATGTGGCTGCCGTCTACGTCGGCATCACACATGATGATGATCTTGTGGTATCGCAGCTTCTCCATATTCAGCTTGCGTTCCCCATCTTCGCCTTCTTCGATAGTCACGCCCAGGGCGGTAAAGATATTCTTGATCTCTTCATTCTCGTAGATCTTATACTCCAGGGCTTTTTCCACATTGAGGATCTTACCCCGCAGCGGGAGTATGGCCTGGAACCTGCGGTCGCGCCCCTGCTTGGCGGTGCCGCCGGCGGAGTCACCCTCCACGAGGAAGAGCTCCGACTCATCGGGGCTGCGCGAGGAGCAGTCCGCCAGTTTTCCCGGCAGGCCTCCGCCGGCCAGGACATTTTTGCGCTGCACCAGTTCACGGGCCTTGCGCGCGGCATGGCGGGCCGTGGCTGCGAGGATGACCTTATCGATGATCTTTTTAGCAGCCTGAGGGTGTTCCTCGAGATAGTGCCCAAGTGTTTCCCCCACGGAGCGTGAGACGATGCCTGTAACTTCCGAATTGCCGAGTTCGCCTTTTGTCTGCCCTTTGAACTGCGGCTCCGGCACTTTTACCGAGATGACAGCCGTAAGGCCTTCCCGGAAGTCTTCGCCGGAAATATTGAATTTCAGCTTTTTGAAATAGCCGTTGTCCTCGCCGTACTGTTTGAACAGGCGGTTGATCGCCCGGCGGAAGCCGCTGACGTGAGTGCCCCCCTCCCGGGTATTGATATTGTTGACGTAGGAGTATATGGTCTCTGTGAAAGAGGTGTTGTAATGTAGTGCGACCTCCACCTCTACGTTCTCCTCTTTGCCGCTGACGAAGATGGGCTCGTCGATCAGGTGGGTCTTGGAAGCGTCGATAAATTCCACGAACTCTTTCAGCCCTCCTTCCGAATGGAAGGCCTCTTCCTTGTAGTTGCCCTCCTCATCGGTGTCCCGCTCGTCGATCAGCTTGAGGTGAAGCCCCCGGTTGAGGAAAGCCAGTTCGCGCATGCGGCTGGCAAGGGTGTCATACTTATAATCCAGGGTACTGAAGATCTCCGGGTCCGGTTTGAAGGTAATGATGGTGCCCGTTTTGTCGGAATCGCTTATTGTCTGAACATCACCCTGTGGCTTGCCGGCCTTGTATTCCTGGATGAATTTCTTGCCTTCCCGGTGCACCTCGGCTCTGAGGTCGGCAGAGAGGGCATTCACACAAGAAATACCTACCCCATGCAAGCCGCCGGATACTTTATAGGTATCCTTATCGAATTTACCCCCTGCGTGCAGGACCGTCATCACTACCTCCAGGGCTGACTTTTTCAATTTTTTGTGCATACCCGTAGGAATGCCGCGGCCATCGTCTTTGACGGTAATGGAGTTGTCCTTGTGAATGATCGTTTCTATAAGGTTGCAATATCCCGCCAGGTGTTCATCGATAGAGTTGTCGATAACCTCCCATACGAGGTGGTGCAAGCCTTTTGTATCGGTACTGCCGATATACATTGCCGGGCGTTTGCGCACGGCTTCGAGGCCTTCCAGCGCCTGAATATTGCCCGCGCCGTACTCGCCTGATTTTGCTTTCAATTGTTCTTGATCTTTTACTGCATCCATTATGCAAAAGTACTAAAAAAAACTGAGCTTATTAAAGGGATTAACAGTATTAAAACACCCTTGAGACGCCTTGGTTTAAGCATTTTGCTGACAGGCTTTTGAGCGGGGTGTGATTCGTTGATTCGTGGCGGCGAATACAACGGATCGCGATCCACGCCTGCTGATAGAGGCAGGAATTCCAAATTCCCTATCTTTGCCGACAAAATTCGATTCCTGACATGAAAGAGGCCGTCATACACAGCCCGGGCGAACTGAACGACATCACGAAGGTACTGTTGGAAAGAACAAGGGAAGGACAGGTAATGGCCTTTTACGGCGAGATCGGTGCGGGAAAGACCGCTCTCATACAGGCGCTTTGCCGGCAACTCGGTGTAGAAGAAGAGGTATCCAGCCCAACTTTTTCCCTGGTCAATGAGTATGAATATAGAAGACAAGGGGACGATTCACCCCATCCGGTATTCCACATGGACCTGTATCGGCTGAAAGACATTGATGAGGCATTGAACATCGGCATCGAAGAGTATCTCTACAGCGGAGCGTACTGCTTTATCGAGTGGCCCGGCCTGATCGAAGCTTTACTTCCCGAAGATACTGTCCGAATAAAACTGGAAATAATCGGCGATTCCAGCCGAAAAATCTTAATTTTGTAAAGACGGCAGCAGGCTGCCGAAGCGATTGCGGTTATGAGTGATAAGGAAAGAAAGAAAATACCAGTACCTAAGGAGTTTACCGAAAGCCAGTTTCAAACTCAAACGGAAACGCTGCAGGTACAGCAAAAGCCAAACAAACTGTACATTGGTATCCCCCGGGAGATCACCATACAGGAAAACCGTGTGGCCCTGGTCCCTTCATCGGTGGCTACCCTCATTGGCCATGGCCACCGGATAGTGGTGGAAAAAGATGCCGGCGAGAAATCCAGCTACACCGACCACGACTACTCCGAGGCCGGGGCCGATATTGCCTACAGCGCCGAACAGGTCTATAAGGCCGATGTCATTCTCAAGGTGGCCCCCCCCACACTGAATGAGATCGAGCTCATGCACCCCAACCAGATCCTCATCTCCCCGCTGCAGTTACCCATCATTTCTGCGGATTACATCCAAAAGCTGCGGCAAAAACGGGTCATCTCTCTGGCCATGGAATACATCAAAGACGAATCAGAGACCTTTCCCGTCGTACGCATCATGAGCGAGCTGGCGGGCATCAACGCCATGCTGGCCGCCGCCGAAATGATGACGACTACCAGCGGCGGCAAAGGCGTTCTGCTGGGAGGCATCTCTGGCGTACCCAGCGCCAAAGTGGTCATCCTCGGCGCCGGTATTGTGGCTGAGTACGCTACCCGCACCGCTCTGGGCCTGGGCGCGGAGGTCCGCATTTTTGACAATAACATTACCAAGCTGAAACGCCTCCAAAACCAGGTGGGCCGGCCCCTGTATACCTCCGCCATCAATACGCATTACCTGGAAAAGGAACTGGTGGACGCCGATGTGGCCATTGGCGCGGTGCATTCCAAATCCGGGCGCACCCCGGTCATCGTCAGTGAGGAGATCATCAGTAAAATGAAGCCCGGCGCAGTCATCATCGATGTGAGTATCGCAGGGCGCAAAACTCCACTGTCAG
>CAYVVK010000309.1:0-7578 GCA_964454855.1 uncultured Phaeodactylibacter sp.
TGTTTCGACAAGGACGCCCGGCACCGGCTGGGCGGCCTTCGGGAGGAAAGCTTCGCCGGTATCTGGCAGGGGGAGGCCTATCAGGCCTTCCGCCGGCGGCTACTGAAAGGCCGCGGCCAGATCGATATCTGTACGAACTGTACAGAAGGATGTAAAGTGTGGGCTTGATCAGGTTATTCCGGTTTATGGCTTTTTGGCCTTGCAGTTCCCGGAAAATTTCTCCTCCGCACCACAGCGGATACCGGGGTAATACGCAACTTGGATTAACTTTAGCTGGATTTTTCCAAAGGTTATCTTATCTTTGCGTCTCTTTAAGAGAACCTAGTAGATCATTGATTTTATAAAATATCAGTGTAGAGATGGCTTTGATAAGTAAAATTAGGAAGAACTCCTGGTTGCTGGTCGTTTTGATCGGCCTGGGCCTGGCGGGATTCATCATCATGGATATGACTTCCGGCCAGCAGAGTGCATTTGGCAGCTCTCAGTTTACCGTGGGAGAAGTGGAGGGGCAGAAGGTGGACTGGAACCAGTTCAATCGGGTAGAGCAGTTATTGTACGGCAATTCCGGTGGCGATGTATTCAGCCGCCGCCAGCAGTTGTGGAACTACTTCGTGGAAGAGGCCATCGTGCAGGAGGAGGCGGAAGCGCTCGGCCTGGGCGTCAGCAAGACGGAATTGATGGACCTTCAGTTCGGCCCCAACCCCAGCCCGATCATCCGGCAGCGCTTTACCGACCCGGCTACGCGGCAGATCAATTTCCAGCAGCTCAACGAAATAAAGACCGCCATCGAGAGCGGCACCTTCGAAGACCCGCAGATGCGGGCCTTCTGGGCACATCAGGAAAAGGAGATCATTAAGGATGCCCTGCAGCGCAAGCTCAGCAATATGGTGTCTAAAGCCGTATATACGCCCACCTGGATGGCGGAAATGGGCCATGAAGAGCAGAATATGGCGATCGACTTCGCCTACGTCAAGATCCCCTTCGACGAGATCGACAACACGGAAGTCACCCTTAGCGATGAGGACTACGAGCAGTACCTGGAGGAAAACAAAGCGCAGTTCAAACAGAAAGAAGAGACCCGCAAACTGGAATACGTGGTATTTGACGTATTGCCTACTTCCGCCGATTCCGCCGCCCTGCGCAAGCAGATTGAAGACCTCATTCCGGAATTCCGCCAAACGGAGAACGACTCCGCCTTTGTGGAGCGCAATTACGGCTCCATCAGCTCCAACTACTTTACTAAGGAGGAACTGAGCCCGGTGATCGCCGATACGGTATTTGCCATGCCGGCAGGAGAAGTGTACGGCCCTTATATCGAGGCCGGCGCCTACAAAGCCGTCAAGGTACTCGCGCGGGAAACCGTCGCCGATACGGCCGATACGCGCCACATCCTCCTCAGTGCACAGGCGCCGGCGCAGTTTGCGCAGGCCAAGAAAACCATCGACAGCCTGGAAAACCTACTGCTGACGGGCGCCGCAACCTTCGATTCCCTGGCCATCAAGTTCAGCCAGGACCCCGGCAGCGCCAGCCAGGGCGGTAAATACGAAGGCATCACGCCTAACCAGTTTGTGCCGGAGTTTAACGAGATTCTGTTTGTCACCGGTGATATAGGAAAACTGTATAAGGTACGCACGAGCTTCGGCTGGCACCTTATAGAAGTACTGAGCCGCAGCTCCGAAACCAGCCCGAGAGTGAAGGTAGCCTTCCTCGAAGAGGCCATCATCCCATCAGAAGAAACACAGAATGACATCTACGAGCAGGTGCTGGCCTTCGTCGGCGAAAACCGAGACCTGGAAAGCCTGCACAAGGCCGTAGAATCCAGAGGAGGCCTGGAACTGGAAACCTCCAATGGCCTGAAGAAAAATGACTTCACCGTAGGCACTCTGGGCGCCGGCCAGGCTTCGCGCGACATGGTACGCTGGGCCTTCTCCGCCAGCGAGGGCGATGTGTCTCCGGAGATCTACTCCTTCCAGGACCCGGTGGAATACTTCACCAATAAATACGTCGTTACCGCGCTGAAAAGCGTGCAAGCTCCGGGCATGCCTTCGGTAGAAAATGTCAAAGAGGAGATCGAGCAACTGGTCATCAACAAGAAAAAGGCGGAACTGATCACCCAGCGCATCAAAAGCCAGCAACTGGCCGGCATAGCATCCAACTTCAGCACCCAGGTGGATACGGCGCGCAACGTCAGCTTCAGCGCTTCTTTTGTTCCCAACCTGGGCAACGAGCCCCTGGTCGTCGGCACGGCCTTTACGCTGGACGCCAATCAGGTTTCCGCCCCCATCACCGGCAATACCGGTGTTTTCGTGGTGGAAATACTCAGAAAGCCGGATGTGGGCCAGGCTACCAACATACCGCAGCTACGGCGCAGTATCGCCGCTCCGGTCCGCAACCAGGTGGCGGGCAGCCTTATGCAGGCCATGAAGGAAAATGTGGATATTGAGGATAACCGCTCTCGGTTCTATTAATAGAACAAGCGGCTGGATAAAAAAAACAGGAGCCATCCCGAAATTTGTTTGTCGGGATGGCTCCTGTTTTTTTTTGTTATTTTATCAATCCCTCTTCACGCTCTTGATCAATTTTTCCTTGTGATAGAGGCTGGCAATATAAAAGCCCCTTTAAGCCCGGAAACAACCACTTCCTCCGTGCCGCTTCCGCCGGGCAGCACCCTGCGCATAAGTTCCTTGCCGAAGATATCCGTCAGCCGCAACTCCAGGCCCTGCTGTTCAGCAGCCTCAAAGGAATAGGTGATGGTGAGCAGATCCTTTGCCGGGGTGGGGGCGAGCTGAAGGCTCGGCGCTGCGGATGCTTTTGCTTCCGGGCCGGGCTGTAAAAAGCTGCGGCCCTCTACTCCTTCGCCGCCTTCGTAGAACGGCAGCCTTACATTATCTAAATAGTCATAAAAGAAGGTGAGCATATCATTGATAAATGCCTGATGAACTGGGTTATCTTCTTCGAAGTTTCTTGGGTCAGCTTCAGTCCGTTGTATGATCTGGAGGTTAAATTTCAAAGTAAGCACTTCACCGTATGACGAGGGCTCATAAGACGAATCATAGGTGTTATCCTCTATATCTGCATCGAAGCAAACATTTAAAAGCGGACTCAAACTGCCTGGGGGCGTATAGGAAGGAGTGCTAAGCCTCCCTTTTCATGTTAGATTACAACTCAAATATATATTTATTACTTAAATATAGGAGAATGTATCACCTCTTGGGCCACAAACTTGGGTCAAAAAAGATGCAGAGTACAATATCCAGTTATGGGCACTAAAAGCCTCAATATGCAACTTTTACAATCTTTACTGGCAAGTATTTTTTATTTCCGCGGATATTCAGCAGGTATATACCAGGCGGCCAGCCAACCAGGTTCAGTTTATGCCGTGAGTCCAGGTGCTGTAGGTTTATCCTGAGTTTTATATCCCCCAAAACATCTGTTATGACCAGAAAGCCGGATCGAGCATCGAAACGATCCAGGCCGTTGATCGTCAAATAGTGTCTGACGGGGTTTGGAGAAACAGTTAAGGGTAATGCAACAGGTTCCCTGGCTCCAGATACGATCTGTTCAACAAAGCAGGAGGAATAGTTAGGGTTTTGGAAAATCAGCCCGCCAGGTTCTTCTACACACAAAAGTTGGTCGAGTGACCGGCGGTTTGGCCTCATAAAACCGGGCTGAGGCAAGAGCCCATGGGTAATATCCCCAATGCCTTCTACCCATATGATGTCAGATGGAAAGAATTCTTCTTGTTCCCAGTCGTAGGACTTGAACCAGTATCCGGTATGAAACCTTTTACGGGGCAGGCCATCTTCAAGAAGGACGGTGTCCAATTCGGAGACCACAAAAACCCAAGGCTCCCCTACATCATTCACTCCTACCTCTATAGTATCCCCCGGTAACAAATTAAAATCATAGATCGGATCCGGGCCAAACTCATCGTAGCTGCCCTGATAATGGACCTGCTTATTTTCCTCCCGGATGATGCCGATCATTCTTGTATCAGGGGAATCCCAGTCAAAAACCGTATCCGTACATATATACACAGGGTGCCAGGTTTGGCCGTCAGACATGATTTCCTGAGTAGTATCTATTCTGTAATGCTCGGTGAGCTTATCGGTCACCGAGTTGCGAAACCTAAAGTGTAAAACCGACCATATTTTGTCGCCATCCACGACAGGTTGATACTGTGCATAGATATTGGTTAGGATCAGTATAACAGAGCATACGAGCGCAGCTATTTTTTTCATAGGAGGGGGCTTTAATGTCGGTTCGACATCTTGGCGAACTAACGGCAGAATGCCGTTGAGATATATTCATATATCTAAGGAATACGGAAAAGAAGCAAGGAGCAGATAAGGGAAACATTGTCGGGTATGTTGCAAATACCGGTAGCGGGCAGCCGCCTCCATAAGTTGTTTTTGCGCTGCCGATTTTCATCCGAACTCCTTGGGCAATGCCATATTTTTCTATCTTTGCAGCGGATTTTTTTAAACGGAACCAAAACCACATTAGGCATGTCTGAAGAAATAAAGAATGCTGGCTCAAAAGGCTACTGCTTGATGTTCGCCATCATTGCTTTCCTGCTGTTCGTGATCCTGGTAGTAGCCATATATCAGTACAACTTCAAATTCATTCCGGGCTAAAACAGGCTCCTGCCTTTCCCGGCGCCGGGCATGGCTACTGACAGCAGGTGGCTACTCCTAAGGGATCGCGCAACAATAAATTACCCATTTAGACTCGTTCTTTTGCGCGCTAACTGCGTTAAAAAGCCTCGTCGTAGCCCCACTATGCCTACGTTTTTTGCCTTGTTAGCGCACAAAATAACTTCGTCTACTCTGAGTAACTTATTATCGCGCAATCCCTAAGTTGCAGCCACCTGCTGTTAGTCCCGGCCTGCCATCAGGCATCCTGATACATGTTGTCGATCTTGTCCTGATATTTATCTCTGATTACCCGCCTTTTAAGCTTCATCGTCGGCGTGAGTTCCGCCTCTGTGCCGTCTGTTTTTGTGGGCTCCCAGCTGGAAGCGAGCAAGGTGAATTTTTTGATCTGTTCGACCTTGCCGAACAGGGGGTTGTACTTGTCAATGATCGACTGGTACTTTTCCATCACCTTCGGGTTTTCGATGGCGGCCTCCATGCCTTTCCACTCTATTTCATGGTGTTCGCACCAGCCCTTCAGCGCCTCTTCGGCGGGAAGGATTAGGGCGGAGACGAACTTGCGGCTTTCGCCAACGACCATGGCCTGCTCGACGAGGAAGTCTTCCTTGAGTTTGTTCTCGATGGGAGCGGGAGCTACGTATTTGCCGCCGGAGGTTTTGAGCAGTTCTTTCTTCCGGTCGGTGATCTTGAGGAATTGGCCTCCGCTGGGGCCTGGCACCAGTTTCCCTACGTCGCCGGTGCGGAACCAGGTATCGCCATCGATCTCCGTCATCACTTCGGCAGTGGCCTCGGGCTTGTTGTAATAGCCCATCATGATGTTGGGCCCCTTGGCGAGGATCTCGCCCTCATCTTCCTTGTATATGCCGGAATCTTTGTCTATTCGCAGCTCCACGCCTTTCAGGGCCGGGCCGATGGTGCCCAGCATGGCGCCGTCATCCGTAAAACGCCCGATGGCCAGGCCCGGGGAAGTTTCCGTAAGGCCATAGCCTTCGCGTATGGGAATGCCGGCGGCGGAAAACACGCGGGCCATCTTCACCGGGCAGGGGGCCGCCCCGCTGACGATGCCTTTAATGCGCCCGCCCAGGGCTTCCCGCCACTTGCTGAAGATCAGCTTGTCGGCAATGTTGCGTTTCATGGCTGCCAGGCCGCTGTAGTCCTTGCCGTATTCAAAATCATCGGTGAGGTTCAGGGCCCAGAAGAAAAGGCTCTTCTTCAGGCCGGAAAGCTCCATGCCCTTGTTGTATATCTTCTCATATACCTTTTCCAGCAGGCGGGGTACGGTGGTGAAGAAGTGAGGCCGTACGGCTCTCAGGTCGCCCTCTTCTCCGCCCAGGTTGTCGGTGCCCGTAAAGGCAATGCTCACACAGCTATAGGTGTATACGTACAGGGCAGTGCGCTCGAAGATGTGACAGAGGGGCAGGAAGCTGAGCGTCAGCTCGCCCGGCTCGAGTGGGAATATATCCTTAACAGCGAGTACGTTGCTCACGATATTGTTGTGGGACAACATGACCCCCTTGGGTTTTCCGGTAGTGCCCGAAGTGTAGATGAGCGTGGCCAGATCCTCGGGTTGTACTTCTCCTTTGCGCTTTTCCACTTCCTCCTGCCCTTCATCCGAGAAGATGCTCTCCCAGTAGGGGCGGCCTTCGTGCCGGTCGAAGGTAAAGATCTCCTTAAGGGACGGGACTTTGGCCTGCGCTTCGTGCACCTTGTCGTAGAGGTCATCTTTGCCGACGAAGCAGTACTGCACTTCTGAGTCATTGAATATGTACTCGTAATCCTGCGGGCTGATGGTAGGATATACCGGCACGTTGATGGCGCCGATCTGCTGGATGCCGATATCTAGTATGGGCCATTCCGGCCGGTTTTCGTAGGTGGCCACGGCGATCTTATCGCCGGGCTTAACGCCCAGCTTGATGAGCCCGCGGCTCACGCTGTTTGCCATCATGATGGCCTGTTCGGTGCTGAAGAACGCCCACTCGCCATCCCGGCGGCCTCCGTAAGCCTGCTGTAAGGGGTGGTTTTGCTGCTGATAATAGATGAAGTCAAAAAGCCGCTTAGGTTCCATGGTTTCTGTTAAAGTTAGTTGGCATGAAGTTATCAAAAATTTGCTTTTCCGCCAGCCTGGCAAAAATTTATTTGTAATTAGGAGCAGGGCATTTACGCCGGCCTACCACTTCGTTCCCTCTTCATACATGGCCTCCACCTCTTTTTTGAATTGTTCGCTCAGCTTTTTCCGCCTCAGCTTCAGGGTCGGGGTCAATTCTCCGCTTTCCGGTGACCATTCTTCGTGTAGCAGGCGGAAGTTGCGAATGCGCTTGTGTTGCGCCAGGGGCTCGTTGAGGCGCCTGATCTCTTCTTCCATGAACTGCAACAGCTTATGGTTGTGCACCATAAACTGCGGGGCCGTCCAGTGGATCTCATTTTCCCGGCACCAGCGTTCCAGCATGGGGAAGTGGGGCAGGATGAGCGCCACGACGAAGGGCCGTTGAAAGCCGATGGCCATGCACTCCTCGATATAGGGCGAGGCCTTGAAGTGGGTTTCGATCTCCTGGGGGTAGACGTATTTGCCGCTGGAGGTCTTAAAAATGTCTTTCTTCCTGCCCGTGATCTGCAGGAAGCGCTTGTGGACGAGCTTTCCCACGTCTCCGGTGCGGAACCAGCCCTCTTCTGTCAGCACTGCCGCGGTGGCTTCCGGCTTGTTGTAGTAGCCGAGCATGACGTTGGGGCCCTTTACCAGTATCTCTCCTTCCTCTTCCCCTTCGGCGGCCTCTATCTTAAGTTCCAGCCCGGGGATGGGAATGCCCACGGTGCCGAAGCGGGTGCCTCCGGGCTCGAAACGGTTGAAGGCCACCACGGGCGAGGTTTCCGTAAGGCCATAGCCTTCCCGCACGGGGATGCCGGCGGCGGTGAAAAGGCGTGCGAG
>CAYVVK010000310.1:0-7576 GCA_964454855.1 uncultured Phaeodactylibacter sp.
CGTTCGCTCCTGCCGCTCCCGTCCAGGGGCCCCCGCGCCACCGGCGCCACGTCCTGCCCTACGAATTCTCCTTTCAGGTATTTATAATAACCCGTGACGGCGATCATGGCGGCATTATCCGTGCAGTACTCAAATTTGGGGATGTAGGTATTCCAGCCTTTTTCTATGCCCGTTCTTTCCAGGCTGGCCCGCAGGGCGGAATTGGCGGAAACGCCGCCGGCGATGGCAATTTCGGTAATGCCGGTTTGTTCGGCGGCGAGCATCAGTTTGTTCATCAGGATACTGACGATGCGCTCCTGCACAGAGGCGCTGATGTCGGCCATGTGTTTTTCGATAAAATCAGGGTCTTTTCTCTTTTCCTCCCGCAGAAAGTAGAGGATGGAGGTCTTCAGGCCGCTGAAGCTGAAATCCAGGCCGGGAACCTGGGGTTCGGGAAAGTCAAAGACAGGCTTCCCTTCGCGGGCGAGTTTATCGATGAGGGGCCCGGCGGGATAGTCCAGGCCCATTAGTTTTCCGGTCTTGTCGAAGGCCTCGCCGGCGGCATCGTCCAGGGCCTGGCCGATGATCTCCATGTCGAGGTAATCCCGGACGAGGACGATCTGGGTATGGCCGCCGGAAACGGTCAGGCAAAGGAATGGAAAGCGCGGTTTGGGGTTTTCGGCGAAATGCGCCAGCACATGGGCCTGCATGTGGTTGGCCTCAATCAGCGGGATATCCAGGCTGAGCGCATAGGCTTTGGCAAAGGAGACCCCCACGATGAGCGAACCGATCAGCCCGGGCCCGCGGGTGAAGGCTATGGCATCGACCTCCCGCTTATCGATCCCTGCCCGTTCGATGGCCAGGCTGACCGTCGGAACGATGTTAATCTGGTGAGCCCGGGATGCAACTTCCGGCACCACACCTCCGTATAAACGATGGGCTTCCTGATTGGCTACGCAATTGCTCAATATCTTGCCATCGCGCAGAATGGCAGCCGAAGTATCATCACAGGAGGATTCTATACCGAGAATAGTTACGCTCATAATGAAAAATGAATAAATAATTTTTTAATTTCAAAGCTATCGGGCAACCTGCACCTTCCAAGAGATACAAAAAGAGCGGGCAAAGGGTTCGGCCGCTGGCAAAAGTAAAGAAAAACCGTTGACACTAAAATTTTCGAACATGGCTGCAATCACAATGAAATCCAAAGCAAAAACAGCTACCGGAACGGAAAATTCCACCGGGCCCCGCCTGTCTGCCCTGAAAGGAGGCGATGCCAACTGCGTAGTATCCAAGGGCACCACCATTGAAGGTGACTTCCTTTCTTCAGAGAACATTCGCCTCGACGGAGGCGTGAACGGGCAGTTGAAATGCGAAAAACGGCTGGTGGTCGGAGAGACCGGCAGGGTAGAGGGCAAGGTGGAAGCCGCCGAAGCGGTGATCATGGGCCAGGTCAAAGGCAATGTATCGGTCAGTGGCACCCTGCACCTGATGGGGACGGCCAAAATCGAAGGAGACATTTCGGCTCATTTTCTCACCGTAGAGGAAGGAGCAGCCTACAACGGAAAGTGCCAGGTAGGAGGGCAATGATACTGGTTAACAGGGAAAAGTGGCCGAAAGGTAAGCTGTAGACTGTATTTTTGAGCCCGGTTTGTTTTCTCGTCTCAGGTAATTGTGTTAAAATTGCTTGAGCCCTAGAGGCATTTTTTACCTAAAAATCTTTATTATTGCGTCAAAACAAACCGAAAAATGAGAATATTAATCAACTTAGTTCTAGCCGCTATTGTCGTTGGTTTGGTATGGGTGCTCATCAGCAGTATCCGGGAGCCTATTGCTTTCAAGGCAGAGAAGGAAAAGCGCGAACGAGCTGTCGTCAACAAGTTGATGAAGATCCGCACCGCTCAGGAAGCGTTCCGGAACATCAAAGGCGGGTTCGCTCCATCTTTCGATTCCCTGTCCAAGGTGCTGAAGACAGATAGCTTTAGCATCGTCTCCGTGATCGGAGACCCGGATGATCCCGATTTTACCGGTGAGATCATTTATGACACCATCTACATGCCCGCCATCGACTCCATCCGGTCGCTGGGTATCAACCTGGACTCTCTGCGCTACGTACCCTACGGCGGCGGATCTGAGTTTGAAATGCAGGCCGATACCATCACCTATCAGGCAACCAATGTGCCGGTGGTGGAAGTCGGCGTGCGCCGCCAAGTGTTCATGGGGCCCTTTAAAGATCCCCGTTTTGCACGTTATGACAGAGGCTACGACCCCAATAGTGTCATTAAATTCGGCAATATGAATGCACCAAACCTATCAGGAAATTGGGAAAGATAAATAAGGATATCGTAGAAGATACCTTCATTAAGAAAAACACTTCCATTTACGAACTGTCCATCCTGATAGGGATGGACAGTTTTGATTATATGGTCCTGGACAGCCAGCAGAAAGTCCTGGCCTTACGCAGCTATTCCCTGGACCCCCGCCTGGGCCCCTCCGCCAGCCAGCTGAAAACGATTGCGCAGGAAGACAAATTGCTGCAACCTGCCTATCGCAACGCCCGCGCCGGCTTCGTCTCCCGGGAGAGCACCCTCGTGCCCCGGCGGCTGTTCAATGAAAAAGAGAAACGCGCCTACCTGGAACAGTCCGCTCAGCTCGAAAGCGGAGTAAACGTCCTGGCCGATGCCCTGCCTGCCCTGGACATATACAATATCTATGCCTTAAGCCCGGAAACGGAGGATTTTGCCCGCGCTTCCTTTCCCGGCGCCCGCCTGTTCCACCTCGGCACTGCTTTGCTGGAAGGCCTGCGCCAGCATGCCGCCCGGGATCAGGGGCATAAGGTGTATGCCCACATTCAGGAGGGCCTTTTGTACCTGCTGGTGTTCAACAGTGGCGAACTGCTGTATTTCAATACCTTTTCCTATAAAAGCGCAAAGGATTTTATATACTACCTGCTGCTCGCTTTTCAGCAGTTTGGCCTCAAGGCCAAAGACGTGCCGGCTTTCTTTTCCGGCCAGCTGGTGGAAGATTCGGAGATCTACCGCGAAGCGCAACGCTATCTGGGAGATATCCATTTTATGAAAGCCCCTGCGTTTTTTAAGCTGGGCCCGAAGCTGAGCAAGGAACCCCAGCATCTGTATTTCGGCCTGCTGAGCCTCGGCCTCTGCGGTTGATCACCCAAAAACCCGGACCATGAGAATTATCGCCGGAAAATTTAAGGGCCGGCGCTTCAACCCGCCGGCTAAGAACTGGCCAACCCGGCCCACTACGGATTTTGCCAAGGAAGGCCTGTTTAATATCCTGGCCAACCACTTTGATTTTGCACAGCTTAAAGTACTCGACCTCTTCGGAGGGACGGGCAACCACAGCTACGAGTTCATCTCGCGGGGCTGCCGCGACCTCACCTATGTCGATAAGTTTCCCGGGGCCGTGGCCTTCGTCCGCAGGACCGCCCGGGAGCTGGGCATCGAGGATGCCATCCGTATCGTTAAGGCTGATGTGTTCAGGTTCGTTGGCTATACCGGCGAGCAATATGACTATATCTTTGCCGGCCCGCCCTATGGGCTGCCCGAAATAGACGCCATTCCCGGGCTCATCTTCGAACACCGGCTGCTCCGGCCCGGAGGCTGGCTGGTGCTGGAACACAATCCCAGTCATTCCTATCAAAACCATCCCCACTTCTTTCAGGAGCGCAATTACGGCAAAACGCTTTTCAGTTTTTTCATTAATGAGGAAAACGGGGAACAGGAGGAAGAATAATTTGGTTCTAAGCTAGAAAATACCGCCCCCCTCATGTTAAGGAAGGCCCGATGCTTCATTTTTTTGTTATTGATCCCCCTCTCCGCCTGGGCCCAGCCCGACCTGTCCGGCAGTTGGAAAGGACATCTCACTCAGGGAGAAGGAGGCTATGCTCCACAGTACGAATTTGAGTTGTACCTGCAACAGAATGGCCGCTCTCTGGCCGGGCGTTCCTATGTATCGGTGGGCCGTATCTTTGCCGTTTGGGAGCTTAAAGGAGAGTTCGTCAACGATAAGCAGATCCGCATTTACGAAACCCGGCTGGTGGACCACTGGAAATACGAAGGCATGGAATGGTGCCATAAACAGGCGCAGCTGACCCTCTTCACAGAGGGCAGGCAAATGAGGCTGGAAGGCCCCTGGACGGGAAATACCGGAACATCAGACTGCATACCCGGAAAGATCTCGCTGAAAAAGGAAGCGCCACGCGCCTGATTCCTTTTGCCTTCCCCTAAAAAGTGATAAATTTGGCATCTTAAAATGAAAAGCCGCGAATGAACATCATTGAATTGATAGAGCAGGGCGTAATTCTGGGCATCAAGAAACTGTACGGAGCGGACATTACCTCCAAACAGATCACGATGAACAGCACCAGAAAGGAATTCGAAGGAGACTACACGGTAGTCACCTTTCCCTTCAGCCGCATTGCCCGTAAAAAACCCGACGAGATCGCCGAGGAACTGGGGCAGTTCCTGGTGGAGCACATCAACGAGATTGAAAAGTACAACGTCATCAAAGGTTTCCTCAACCTGGTGGTGAGCGACAGCTTCTGGCGCCGTTTTCTGGAAGAGGTGTACCAGAAAGAGGATTATGGCCGCCACAGCCCGAACGGCAGGAAAGTACTCGTGGAATTCTCCTCGCCCAATACCAATAAACCGCTGCACCTGGGCCATATCCGGAACATTCTGCTGGGCTGGTCAACCTCACAGATCCTGGAAGCAGCGGGTTATGAGGTGTTCAAAGTACAGATCGTCAACGACCGCGGCATCGCCATCTGCAAGAGCATGCTGGCCTGGAAGCGCTATGGCGAAGGCGCTACTCCGGACTCTGCCGGCATGAAAGGCGACCATTTCGTGGGCCACTACTACGTACTATTCGAAAGGAAGTTCCAGGAGGAATACCAGTCCTGGCAGCAGAGTGATGAGGCCAACCGCATCTATGCGGAGCGGTCTTCGGAAAAGCAGAGCGAATCGGAATTCTTCAAGGACTTTAAGAACGAGTACTTTAACGAATACAGCCAGCTCGGCGCCGAGGCCAAGGAGATGCTGCGCAAGTGGGAGGCCGGAGGCCCGGATACCATAGCCCTGTGGGAAAAGATGAATAAATGGGTATACCAGGGCTTCGATAAGACCTACCGCAAGCTCGGCGTGGAGTTCGATAAACTCTATTACGAATCGGAAACCTACCTGCTGGGAAAGGACGTCATCCGGCAGGGCCTGGAAAGTGGGGTCTTCTATAAAAAAGAAGACGGCTCGGTCTGGATAGACCTGTCGGAGGCCAAGCTGGACCAGAAACTGGTGCTGCGCAGTGACGGCACTTCCGTGTACATCACCCAGGATATCGGGACCGCACAACAGCGCTATGCCGATTTCGGAGTGGATAAAATGGTCTATGTCGTGGCCGACGAACAAAATTACCACTTCCAGGTGCTGTTCGAGACGCTGAAACGGCTGGGGGAACCCTATGCCGACGGCCTGTACCACCTGTCTTACGGCATGGTGGACCTGCCCAGCGGAAAAATGAAATCCCGGGAGGGCACGGTCGTCGATGCCGACGACCTCATCGCCGAGGTCATTCAGGAAGCCCGGAAAAATACGGAAGAGCGGGATGCCATCAGCGAGTTGCCAAAAGAAGAACAGGAGGCCATCATCCGGCAGATCGGCCTGGCGGCGCTCAAGTTCTTTATCATTAAGGTGCATCCGCAAAAGCGCATGACCTTCGACCCCAGGGAGTCGGTGGATATGCAGGGGCAGACCGGCCCTTACGTGCAGAACGCCTATGTGCGCGTGCGCTCGGTACTGCGCAAGGCCGGGGAGCAGGATCTCTCTGCAGCTTCCGGTTACCGGCAACTCCAGCCCCAGGAAAAGGAAATACTGGGCCAGCTGTACGCTTTTCCGGGCCTGGTACTGGCGGCAGCTGAGGAATATGATCCCTCTTCCATTGCCAATTTTTGTTACGACCTGGCTAAAGCCTATCACCGCTTTTATCACGACCTGTCGATCCTGAGCGCCGATTCGCCGGCAGCGGTGGCCTTCCGCCTGCAGCTGAGCCGGGCAGTAGCCAATGTACTGCGGCATGGCATGCAATTGCTGGGTATCGAGGTGCCGGAGCGCATGTAATATTTGATTTCTTATTGTATTTTACCGGAAAGAACCAGAACACAATGAGCAACGAGACGAGAGAATCTCTAAACTTTATAGAGCAGATCATCGAAGAAGACATCAAGAACGGTAAGCACAACGGCAGAGTGCACACGCGCTTCCCGCCGGAACCAAACGGCTACCTGCACATAGGGCACGCCAAGGCCATCTGCGTCAATTTTGAAACAGCGGCTAAGTACGGGGGAAAGACCAACCTGCGCTTCGACGACACCAACCCCACTACGGAGAGCACCGAGTACGTTGAAAATATCAAGAAAGATATTCACTGGCTGGGCTTCGACTGGGAAGGCCGCGAGTTTTACGCTTCCGACTACTTCGAGCAGCTCTATGAATTTGCCATCCGCCTGATCAATAAGGGCCTGGCCTATGTAGATGATTCTACGCCCGAGGAGATCGCCGAAATGAAGGGCGCGCCCACCACGCCGGGTAAGGAAAGCCCTTTTCGCAACCGCTCTATCGAAGACAATCTCGACCAGTTTCAGCGCATGCGGGCGGGTGAGTTTCCCGACGGCGCCAAGGTGTTGCGCGCCAGGATAGATATGGCCTCCGATAATATGCACATGCGCGATCCGGTCATGTACCGCATCAAGCGAGACCATCACCACCGTACCGGCGACGAATGGTGCATCTATCCCATGTACGATTTTGCACATGGCCAGTCGGATTCCATTGAAGGCATCACCCATTCGCTCTGCTCCCTGGAGTTCATTCACCACCGGCCCTTATATAACTGGTTCATCGAGAAGCTGGAGATCTTTCCGTCCAGGCAGATCGAGTTTGCCCGTATGAACGTCTCCTATATGATCACCAGCAAGCGCCGCCTGCTGCGCCTGGTGCAGGAAGGGCACGTGAGCGGCTGGGATGACCCCCGGATGCCTACGCTCTCTGGAATGCGCCGCCGCGGGTACCCGCCGGCAGCCATCCGTGTTTTCTGCGATAAGGCGGGGGTGGCCAGGCGCGATAACCTCATCGATATCAGCCTGCTGGAATTCTGTGTGCGCGACGAGCTGAACCGCACGGCACCCCGCGTCATGGCAGTACTCGACCCGCTGAAGGTGGTGATCACCAACTTTCCGGAAGGGAAGGTGGAGAAGATGGAAGTAGAGAACAACCCGGAAGACGAAAGCATGGGCGTGCGTACCATGCCTTTCTCCCGCGAGATCTACATCGAGCGCAAAGACTTCATGGAAGACCCGCCCAAAAAGTACTTCCGCATGGGCCCCGGCCGTGATGTGCGCCTCAAAGGAGCGTATATCCTGCACTGTGAGGGCTTTGAAAAAGACCCGGAAACCGGCGAAGTGACGGAAGTGCACTGTACTTATTACCCGGAAAGCCGCAGCGGGGAGGACACTTCCGGCATCAAGGCCAAGGGCACCCTGCACTGGGTCTCCGTTCCTCATGCCCGGCCCATAGAGGTGCGG
>CAYVVK010000311.1:0-7550 GCA_964454855.1 uncultured Phaeodactylibacter sp.
TGTCGAGATAAGTGCCGTCCTCGCGGAAGGCGAAATCTACGGTATTGCCTCCGGCCAGCAGGTTGAAGATCACCGCCTGATCGCCGTTGTTGGAGTCGTAAATTTGTATCCAGGCGAAGGTGCCTCCGGTTTCCAGGCCATTGAATTCGATCCATTCTCCCTCATTGGCTCGTACCCAGAACGAGTCGTCCCGGCTTCCATTGGCTTGTGCCCGAGCGAATACCTTATAAGTACCATCCTCCGACAGGCTGAATGAGAAGCGCACGTGGTTCTCGGGCAGGAAGGGAGCGACACTGGTGGAAGTATTTCCGGCCAGTGGTTCTACGTACACCCTTTCAGAAGCGTCAGGGTTACTGTTGCTCTGCCACTGGCTTCCTACCTCGGCGCATTCTGCTTCCAGCCAGATGTCATCTTCCGCAGCGGCCTGGCCTTCGCAGTTGCAGTTGCTGTTCCAGGTATCATTTACAGTGGCCGGGTCGCCATCATCGCAGGCGGTGCCGATGAGGCTGTCGTCCAGCAGCGGGCAACTGTCTTCGGGATCGCAAATGCCGTCCGAATCAGAATCAGGTTCCGGCTTGCCGGCGCAACTGCAGCCGGCGGTGTAGACATCGTCAAAGGTGCAGGGGTCGCCGTCGTCGCAGGGAGTGCCGATGAGGCTGTCGTCTATGCCGGGGCAGCTATCCTGTCCGTCGCAGGTGCCGTCCGAATCGCTGTCCTGATAGGTACCGGCGCAACCGCAATCGTCAGTAAATACGTCGTTTACGGTGCAGGGGTCGCCATCATCACAGGCGGTGCCGATGAGGTTGTCGTCAAAACCGGGGCAGCTGTCATTGGCATCACAAATGCCGTCATTGTCGGCATCGCTCACCGGAGTGCCGGCGCATCCACAGTCGGCCGTGTACACATCATTTTCCGTGCAGGCATCCCCATCGTCGTAGGCGGTGCCGATGAGGCTGTTGTCGAGCGCCGGGCAGTCGTCCTCGGCATCGCAGATGCCGTCGTTGTCGGCGTCTGCGGAAGGGGTGCCGGCGCAACCGCAGTCGGCGGTATACACATCATTGGCCGTGCAGGGGTCGCCGTCGTCGCAGGCGGTGCCGATCAGGTTGTTGTCAAAGCCCGGGCAGTTGTCCTGAGCATCGCAGGCTCCATCGGCATCGCTGTCCTGGAAAGTGCCCACACAGTTGCAATCGGCATCGTACTGGTCATTGGCCGTGCAGTCGTTGCCGTCATCGCAGGCGGCGCCTATCGTGCAAACGGGGGCACAGTTTGAAGCCGTTTGGCCTGTGCCGGTGGGCTGTGCGCCATCCAGGGTGATGAATACCTTATCCATGCTGATGCCGGATTCCCGGTAGGCGAAATCTATGGTGTTTGTTCCCGTATTAAGGTTGAAGGAAACCGGGTCTACCTGGTCCCAGCTGAAAGTAGTAGGGTAGTCCGGATGGTTCACTTTATTGAACTTCACCCAGCTTCCTCCGTTGGCCCTCACCCAGTAAGAGTCGCCATCACCGCCGGGGGCGATGGAGCGGACGAAAACTTCGTATCCTCCCGCCAGTACGATATCTACAGAATAACGCACCCAGCCGTCTGCTGTAGCTGGTGCGCTGCTGGTACTGTTATTACCCTGATAAATAAGGTATTCGTCGCCAGAAGCACCACTGCCGCTTTGCAGCGTCCAGCTGCTGCCAACGGTGGCGCATTCCGCCTCCAGGTAGAAGTCACTACCCATCTGGCCGGCACATTCACAGGAAGAGGTGTAGACGTCATTGAGCGTCTCGGGATTGCCGTCATCACAGGGCGTGCCGATCAGGTTGTCGTCAAAGCCGGGGCAGCTGTCATTGGCGTCACATACGCCGTCGTTGTCGCTGTCCGGCGCAGAATCGGCCGTGCCGGCGCAACCGCAGTCGGCGGTATATACTTCATTGGTGGTGCAGGGGTCCCCGTCATCACAGGGGGTTCCGATTAGGCTGTCGTCGAGCTCCGGGCAGGAGTCATCGGCATCGCAAATGCCGTCGCCGTCGGTGTCCTGGTAAGTGCCGATGCAGTTACAGTCACTGTCATAAGTGTCATTGATGGTACAGGGGTCGCCATCGTCGCAGAACAAACCCTCCACACAGCCGGAACCGCCAGGCAGCACCATGGCCACCCAGTCGTTATTGTCTGGCGCGCTGAGGGTGCTGCCGGAAAGCCCGGCGGGAGCGTTCATTTCTCCGTTGCGTGGGTTGTACCAGTACACCTGCCAGGAACCTGCCGGCAGGCTGATGGGGGTGCTGCCTCCGGTGGGGCGGTAGATGGCGTAAGCCTGGTTGGCCTTGGCCAGCACATAGTCATCATCATCGTCCGTCACGTTATTGTCGTTGACTACATCCGGGAGGAAAGGCTGGAAATGTATCCGAAAGAATTTGACTGCGATGGCCACATCGGTGTACTTCTGATCGCGGGAGCGGTGGTCCTGGCAGGTCACGTCCGTGCAGCCGGTTTGGTAGCCATAGTAGTATTCTACACCGGCGCCGCCCGCCATAAAGGTCGCCCAGAGCACTTTATGGCGCGTCAGCTCCCGTTCGTAAGGGTCTACATTGATGCCGGTGGCCCCGTTCCCGGGTTCGTCGACGGAGACCACCCATTTTTTGCCGGCTGCTGCCGACTTGCTCACCCACTCTTCCGTATGCTGGAACACTTCCTCGAAGGTAATGCTGGAGGTCTGCAGGGAAGCTCCGGTATAGTCGGAAGCGTCTCCCAGCAATGGTGTGTATACTGCTTCCTTAGCGCCCGGGCGGGTATGAAGGACAATGAGGTGGTTGTAGGGGTCGTTTTGCGCCAGGTAAGCAGCTATATCCTTGTGCTGTTGATCACTCAGGCCGGTTTCTTCTCCCACGTTCCAGTTGAGCGCCAGGTGGTGGGAAAAGCGGGCGATGAGCTCCCGGTAATAAAGTTTTCGCTCCCTTCCCAGGTTTCCGCTGTTCATAAGGGTGTCATTCTTCTTTTCCTGCATTTTGAAATGCAGGAACACGCCCTTCTGGTCGGCGTAGCTGAATATCTCTTCCCACTGCGCCAGGCGCGAGACGTCGAAGCGGTCCTGATAGACGGCTTCTGCCCAGAGCTTGTCGTTGGACATGCTGTTGAACTTGTCTTCGGTGACCCCCAGGAGGTGGGGGAAGACGTTGTGGTCGCCGCCCTGCAGGCCGAAAGTGATAAAGGACATGGCGTTCAGCCCTTTATTGGACAGGTAGCGGACTACGCCAAGCAATTCGCTGCCTTTGCCGCTCTTCCAGGTATAGGCGCCGGCCTCCAAAGAGCTGTAATCTCCGGCGTGCGGCGACCAGGACTTTCGCCGGCCGGCCTTATTGGGCACATCGTCAAAGTCCTCGTAGTCGAGGGTGTTCTCCGGAGAATCGGCGCCTCCCTTAGGAAACCATTCGCCGGTTTCGGCATACTGCAGGTAGTGTTCGCCTACGTACTGCAGCCGGCCTTTGGCCCGGAGGTCCTTTCCGGTTTTATCGGAAGCGGTGACGGTGAAGTTTCCGGTTTCTCCATTGATAGGCGATACCGGGCTGCCCGCAGTGGGGCTGCTGCTGAGGGCCACGTCCGTCCCTTGCCGGAAAGAGACGCTGTAGGCCCAGGTGCCGGTGGCGTTTGGGCTAAAGTGCACGCGCCATTTGTTGCCGCTGGTAGCGCTTGTTTCTTCGGCATTGCCATCGGCGGCGAAGTATCCTGGCACCTGGAAGGAACCTCCGGTACTGTTGCTGAAGGTGACCAGCAGGCGATAATCACTGAAAGGGTTAGGGTTACCGGTTTCCGAGGCGGAAGGCCCGTCGAAAGTGAGGGTAACCTTATGCCATTTTTTGAGTTCGCCGGTAATGGTAGTGGCGTATACCGAGGAGGTAAAGAATTGAGCGAACACCAGGATAATGCAACTCAAAAACAACTTTTCGGAACTGGGCATTTTTCTAAAAATTTAAAAGGTCCTGAAAACCGTCTTTTTAAGGAAAAAAGCCAATCGATGCTTTTCATTGGCGATACAGGGGTAAACAGAGGGGCGAGAGGCTGGTTTTCACCCCTGAAGCATTCAATTGGAAAAGTAAAAAAGGCTTCTGTCTTTTTTCTTCACACCCTGCTGGTCAGGGTAAAAACCGGTAGTTTACAAGAGGGGAATCCAAAGAGATAGATCAATATGCTATAAAAATAAAAATAAAAATACCGGCCGAAAAAAAGAAATCCTGGCCACCTTAGTTGGATTTATTACCGTCTTTTCTGGATAAATAAGCCCGGGTGGACAGGCATGACAATGCATTTTTTTTGAAACATATGGCTTTGCTTTGCTGCCCGGAATGCCTAAAAAGTGATAATATCCTTATAACTTTAGCCTGTCGTAAAAAATATTTCTATACCATGGCTGACATTCGCACTTCCGGATTCTGGGTCAACCTCCTCAAAAAAATAGCCGTCATCATCCTGAAGAACATGGGGTTGAAGACGCGGCCTGCCACCAACAACCAACACGTAGTACCCCACGAAGAGGGCTGGGCCGTTAAGGGAGAAGGCAACGAACGGTATACCGCCATTTATACCTACCAGGACGAAGCCATCGAACGCGCCCGGGAGATCGCCCGCAACTACCAGGCAGATCTGATCATCCACCGGGAAGACGGCACCATCCGCGACCGTATTAGCTACGACTAAGCCGATATAACTATGCAGTATCAAAAGCTGACCTCAGGTAATACCATCATCGAGTTCCACAACAACTGGACAGGAGAAGAAACCGTGATCGTCAACGGGCAGATCGTTTCCAAAAAATCTTCCGTCTGGGGCACCAACCACTATTTCACCATTCTGGAAGAGGGAGAGCCGGCCAATTACATCCTCACCTCGAAAATAAACAATGGCATGCAGGTGGCCCTCGACCTGAGCCGCAACGGCCAGCTGCTCCAGGAAGATGTACCGGTCAAATACGGCTCTATGCCCAAAAAGCCGGTCAATAAAGCGAAACAAAGAGGCCTGGCGGAACTGAAGGAATACGATCTGGAAACTGCTCTTTCTGAATTCGAAGAGGCACTGAAGCAGGCTCCCCAAGACCCGGAGATCTACTTCCACATGGCCTGCGCTCATTCCGTTTCCGAAAATACCCGGGAAGGCTTCTACTGCCTGAAAAAAGCCGTAGCACTCGGCCTGGCGGATACGGAAATGATCCTCGAGCACGATATGCTGGCCTTCCTGCGGCTACACCCCGCCTTTGAGGGGTTTCTGGACAGCGGGTTTACCGAGTATGAGGAAGAGCAGTTTTGAGGTGTTTAGAGAGCACCTTCATCACGAAACAGGCCAAAATTTGCTGCGAATGCGATTTAATGGCTAGGATGGAGGATTTGTGCTAGCATTTGGGAAAAAAGTCCAGGGGAATGGAGTGGAAATTATGCAAATTGGACACATGTCATTCACCTTAAACCCAATTTGCAATGAAAACTACACTCCAGTCCTTGTTTGCCCTGCTTTTCTTTTTGTCCTGCCTGAATATCGGCCAGGCGCAATCCCATCAACGGCCCGCCGCCGACAGCCGGCAGCCCCTTCCGGCGATAAATGTCGACATCAAGGTGTACCAGTGCCCTGGTGGAGAAAAGTCCCTTCTGGCCTATGACCCCAACCAGCACAGCCTTTTCATTTTCAGCTGTGAAGACTATTTGGTTAACTGGAGCCGCCATGGCTTATCCATCAGCCAGGAAGCGATGTTGCAATGCGTAGGCCCCGGCGCTTATCATGTAGAAGTTATTCACCACCGCAGTGGAGCCTCTGCCAGTGCTTCCATTTGGTTTGAAGGCGATAACCACCGGCTGAAACCCCAGATGACTACAGATCAGTGACCTTGTCGATGCGGCCGGGAGTGCTGATGCTGATATTTTTTAATATCCTCCTGTACGCAGAACTGCCGCCAGATTCGTGGTAATTCAGCCTGTACTTCCGGCTTTTGCCGGAGCGCCCAGTACCGATCCTTGTTTTTCTTCACTTCCTTGTCGTAGTCTACGATAGGCGCCGGGTAATCCTCGCCGATCGTGCAGCGGCAGAAGGCCTGGTCCATAGGTGCCATCGTCCAGGGTTCGTGGCAAAGGGGAGGAGGCACGGTTTGCAGCTCCGGCAGCCAGCGGTGGATGAACTCCCCGCGGGGGTCATGATCCTTCGCCTGTACGCCGGGGTTGAAGATGCGCAGGGTATGGTAGCCCGTCAGCCCCGCCTGCATCTGTATCTGCGGGTAGTGGATGCCCGGCTCGAAGTCCAGGAACAAGCGGGCGAGGTGGTGGGCCACCGGCCTCCAGTCGAGCCATAAGGCGTAGGACGTAAAGGCCACCAGCATGGCCCGCATGCGGAAGTTGATCCAGCCGGTTGCCGCCAGGCAGCGGAGGCTGGCGTCCACCATGGGGAAGCCGGTGCGGGCTTCCAGGAAGGCCGAGAGGCGCTCTCCGTTTCCATCGCGGCCGATGTCATTCAGCTTCGGGTTGATGGCGGCGTACTCCAGATAATGGCCGGACTCCAGCTTCTGCATATAGTGGCAGCGCCAGTAGAGGCGCGAGCGGAAGTTGCGGGGGTTGAAATCATCGCCGTATTCCAGGCGGCGGCGCTCTGTTTGCTGAAACACCTCGCGCACGCTGATGTTGCCGTAGGCGAGATAGGGCGACAGGCGGCTGCAGCTGTAGCGGCTGAGCGTCGGCTTGGACAGCTGCCGGCTGTAGTTTTGAGCGCGTTCTTGTAAAAAGGAGGACAGATAGCGCCAGGCGTAGGATTCTCCGCCGGGCTGAAAGTTCGGATCGGGCCGGCTGTATTCCTCCGGCAGGGGCCTTCCCCGAAGGCGCTCTTCCAATGCAGTCGGCAGGGCTGGTGAATAAAGCCGCTCGATATCATACTGTACCGGCGGCGTAGTGAGCAACTTTTCCACCCCTTCCTGCCAGCCGTCCCGGTGTTTCTGCCCCCGGGTCACAGCATCCTGCCCGAATTCCTGCCAGTTGACGCCATGAGCGGCGCACCAGCGCTTCACCGCCTTGTCTCTGTCAAAGGTGATCTTCAGGCCTACCTCAAGGTGAGAGTATAAGTTTCGGATGGAAAATTGCTGGCTTAGCCCTTCCAGCACAGTAAGTACTTCATGGTGAAATATGTGAATACTGGCAGCCCTGCCTTCCAATCGCGCCTGCAAATCCTGCAGGCTCTCGTAGATGAAGCGCCAGTGGCGCGGCGCATAGTCGGCATGGCCCTCGAGGCTGGGTTCGAAGCAGTAGAAGATAAGTGCCGGCAATCCATCTTCGGCAGCCTGCGCCAGCGGCGCGTGGTCGCGCAGCCGCAGGTCCCGCTTTAGCCATATGAGGTTGATCGGCTGTTTTTGCATAACGCGATAAAAACAGCAGCCGGAAAAAATGGTTGTAGTGGAAATGTAAAATAGAACATCGAACTTTCAGCAGCCGTTTTTATCCTGAAAACCACAAAACCACAAAACCATGATCATTATAACCGGAGCCACAGGAACCATAGGCGGCGAACTGCTGCGCTTACTGTCAGAAAAAGGCGTAGAGGCC
>CAYVVK010000312.1:0-7542 GCA_964454855.1 uncultured Phaeodactylibacter sp.
GGGCTTAACGTCAATGGGCCCAAGCCTGAAAGCCCACCCGCACCATTTTTTCCCCAAAAACTAGGTGAAAACGTCATTTTATTGAACTGTATCAGTGCCAATATGTGACAGCCTTTTTTTAATCCTATCCTGGCTAATTTTTTCCGGGATTTATTTGGCTATGTTAAATCAGGCAGGAATTGACTCTTTTCGCTTTCAAACCCGGCCTCCAAACCAAGCTCTAGGCAACGCCCTAAAAAAGCACACATCCCGTGACATTGGCCTGCATGGCTGCCGGACATAGAGAGTCCCTGCCCGGCGACAGAGGCTTTCTGCATCCCCATGGAGTTTCATCCAGAAGAAACTCTAATTGAAAAAATGAAAACCCTTGGCTCTGTGAAACCTTAAAGAATTTTCACTATCTTAATAGGGTAGATTAGATCAGCTGAAAAACACCATAACCCCATATAAGCATGACTATTTCTACCCCTAAATGGAATATGCTTTCCTGCCTTCTCATCAGCCTACCCCTGCTCTCCCTTTGCCAGCAAATGACTCTCTCCCGCCAATTGGTTTTTGAGGAAATGGGAAGGCATGGCACCAACGCCTTCCTGGAAGACAGCTATGGGTTTATATGGATAGGAGGCAGCAGCGGGCTGTACCGATATGACGGCTACTCCATTCAGCCGTATCAGCCAGCTATTGTAAATGATTCGGTACGATCCACCGGAGCAGTCTACGCACTGCTGGAGGATTCGAAAAAAAGGATCTGGATAGGCGCTGACAAGGGACTTTTCTGCTATGAGCGGGAAACAGATCAATTGAAAAGCCATTTAAGGGGTTACCCCACCTTCCACGATAGAGATAGCAAGATCTTATCCCTATTCGAGGACCGCTCGGGCAGGCTATGGATTGGCGGCAGGCAGCATTTGTTCGTGATGGAAAATATGGATACTACTCATTTCCAAGCCATTGAGGGGATAGAACTGGGGCCGAGAAGGCAGGGGGCACTGGGTTTTTCCGCTATCCTGGAAAGCCAGGGCGGCGAGGTATTCGTATTTTCCAATAATGGCATCTGGCTGATCCGCGAAGGCCTTTCTTTCCAACAATTTTTACCTGCAAAATGGCAAAATGCCGTTGGAGAATTTCAAATACTGGATGCCGATGTGGATGAGAAGGGTATTTTCTGGCTGGCCACATCAGACGGGCTCTGGACATTCGACCCGGAGAGAAGGTCTTTTTCAAAAAAAGAAATGCCGCCTACCGCAGAGAATGTTATTCTCCAGATCCTTATTGACAAAGAAAATGTGGCCTGGCTCGGTATTCAATATGATGGCTTATTCCAGTTAAAGGGAGAGCACTTTGAGCATTTTCACAATGATCCCGATAATCCATACAGCTTAATAGATAACAGGGTTCAGGCACTGATGATGGACCGCTTCCATAATTTGTGGATCGGCACGATGTTTGGGATCAGCCGGGTCAATTTTGAGCAGCAAAAATTCCCATTCTACCAGATCGACCCCGGCCCTTCCCGCCGGGATAATTATACTTTCAGGGTAATACAGGACTCCTCAGGTGCATTCTGGTTTCGGTTGTTGCAATTAGGCCTTGGCTATTGCCCCGGGCTGGAAGAAAAGCTTGAGGTTCTTCTTCAACCGGAATCTGGGTCATTTATTGAGGAAATTAAGAACTTCTGTGTGGACCCGGATGGCAATGTGTGGGTAATCACTTTGACCAATGGAGTGTACTGCTTTGAAAAGGGCAAAAAAGAATACCGCCATATCAACTTGGGAGATACCATGAAGCATGCCTATGCCCATACCATACTCTCTGACCGGATAGACAGCCAATATCTCTGGTTTACTACCAGGTTTGGGCTATGCCGGATGAACCGGTTCACACTCGGCCGAAAATGGTTTTACCCCCAGGATGACCTGAAATGGATGGATAACAATAGCATATCCTCGCTTGAACAATCAGATGATGGCAAACTCTGGTGTACTTTAAGGGCCGAAGGCATCAACCGGATAGGGTATTTTGACAGAGAAAAAGAAAGATTCGTGGCAGAACCGAACCAGCCTAGCCATCCGAGCTTTGCAACTTATAAATCAACGAGGCACATAAAATCTGCTCCCGGCAACAAAATTTGGGTGGGAACGGATAACGGGGTGATCATTGTTGACGCTACGAAAAACACCTATTTTCATATAACAGAAAAAGAAGGCCTGCCGGTAAAAAGTGTAGAGAGTATCACACCGGACCTGGAAGGAAATATCTGGTTTACGGGCGCCAATAAAATATGCAAATACAATGGTGTTGATTACCAGTGTTTTGATGTAAGCGATGGCATTGAACGTTTTATGTACTGGAGTGCAGCTTTAGGAAAGGACGGGCGAGTCCCTTTTGGCGGCACCAACGGCATCTACTCCTTTTACCCCGATGAGATCACCTTTGAACCGGATACCACAGAACCCAAGGTATACCTCACCAACTTTAAAGTTTTCAATAAGAAACGTCATCTGGGCAAAGCCTACGAACTGGTAAAGGAAATCACCCTCCCTTACGAGGATAATGTTTTTACCTTCGAGTTTGCCGGCCTGCACTTCACCCAATCCGAAAACCTTCGTTATAAGTATGTACTGGAGAATTTCGCTGAGGACACGGTGGAAACCAGCAGCAATGAACGTGTGGCCACCTATACCAACCTTTCTCCCGGTACTTACACCTTTAAAGTTTGGGCCGCCAATACCGATGGTGTCTGGACTGCCGAAGAAGACGGCCTGAACATCAAACTCACAGTCATACCCCCCTGGTACCGTACCTGGCTGGCTTACTGTTTGTATGTATTGGCCATCGGCGGCCTGCTTTTCGGCATCCGCAACTACGAACTCCGGCGGCAGCGGATAAAAGTGGAGGCCCTTCAACTCAAAGAGCTCGATACGTTCAAGTCCCAGTTTTACACCAACATCACCCATGAGTTCCGCACCCCACTAACCGCCATACTGGGAGAGGCCGACTGGCTGCGGGCCCGGGTAGGCGCATTCGCCACGAAAAACATCAACCGGATCAAGCGGAACGGCCATCAGTTGTTGAACCTAGTCAACCAGATCCTGGACCTGGCCAAGCTGGAATCCGGCTCCTTACCCTTGCGCAACATCCAGGCGGACATCGTCCTTTTCATCCGCTATCTGGTAGACTCCCTGGGGTCTCTGGCAGAGAGCAAAGGCATCGAGCTCACCTTCACGGCTGAACCGGAAGTGTATTTCATGGACTTTGACCCCAGCAAGCTGCGCCATATTGTGGTAAACCTATTATCCAACGCCATCAAGTTTACCCCGGCCGGTGGAAAGGTACAGGTAGAAGTGGAAGTAAACGAGAAGATCCTGAAGATCACAGTGGCTGATACAGGAAAAGGTATTGCCGAAGAGGAATTGCCAAGGATATTCGACCGCTTTTACCAGGCCGGTAAAGCAGAGGTACGCCCGGGAGAGGGCGCCGGTATCGGGCTGGCCCTCACCCAGGAATTGGTGAAGCTGATGAAAGGGGAGGTCAGCATAGAGAGTAAAGAAGGCAAAGGCTCCACTTTTACGGTGCTGCTCCCCGTAACTAAGCTGGAAAAGATAGAGGAACCCGAACTGGAGGGCCCCATCCTCATTGTGCCGGAACAAAGCACTTCTGAGCAAGCCGTCACCAGCAAGCCTTCCAATCCCAATGCCCCCAGCCTGCTGGTCATCGAGGACAGCCCGGATATTGTGGCCTATATTGTCAATTTGTTGAAAGAAGAGTACCGGATCCTATCCGCTCCCAATGGGGTAAAGGGCCTTGAGCTTGCCCGAAAAGAAGTCCCGGACCTCATCATCAGCGATGTGATGATGCCGGGAATGGACGGTTTTGAAGTCTGCCGGCGGATAAAAACCGAATTGGCCACTAGCCATATTCCGGTAATCCTGTTGACCGCCAAAGCCGACCTGGAGTCGCGCCTGGAGGGGCTGGAGCACGGCGCCGATGCTTATTTGTCCAAGCCTTTTGAAGAACGGGAGCTAAGGGTCCGCCTGAAGAAACTATTGGAAAGCCGGAAACGGCTGCAGCAGTTCTACACTTCCGGCGCTTTTCTCAACGACAAGGAAATGCCTCCCCCCGCAGATATCACGGGGCTGGCCCGGAAAGACCAGGAGTTTTTCCAGGAACTGCTCGGCGTAGTCGAGGCCAATCTAGGTAACCCCACCCTTACCGCTGAGATGCTGAGCCAGAAAATGTTTATGAGCTATTCGACCTGCCTGCGGAAAGTAAAAGCGGTAACGGGCATGACGGTCAATGAGTACATTCGCCAAGTCAGGATTCACCGGGCCTCCCGCCTACTATTGGAAGAACCTGGCCGCACCATCACCAGCATTTCCCTGGATGTAGGCTATAATTCCGTATCTTATTTTGGGCGGGAGTTTAAAAAGGTGAAAGAATGTTCTCCTTCGGTTTTCCGGAAACGGAACTAAAGAGGCCCCTCATACCTGCCCGTTGCCGGAGGAAGGCGTTTGCACTTCCACTATTCCACGAAGCGCCCCAAACACACCCCCATCCCATGATAATGATCCACATGATCCGGCGCGGAATTGCCGGCAAAGGAGAGGACGCGGAATTTTCCCCGGCCGGCGACGGAGGTTTGCTGCATGCCCATGGGGCCTTCGGCTAAAAGCGGCTGTCGCTTTATACCCAATGACTGCAGCAGGTATTCCGCCGTTTCGGTAGTGCTGGCGTAGGTGCCCGGGAAAACCGAAGAATGGGTAATGAGAAAGGACTTCTCACCGGCTGCCGCCAGCTTCGCCCAGTGGAGGAAGCCAGCCATCTGCGTGCTGTCTATCGCGCCGCCCTCTGCCAACACCTTCCCTTCGGGCACGTAGGAGCAATGCAGGCCATCCATCAGCAGGATGCCGTCGATACGTGCGGCGGTGGCTGCATCGCCAATCAGGCTGCGTACGGCTCCGTAGCCGGCGCTCCAGCTACTGACATAAGCCTTTTCGGCCTGCAAGTCCGGCAGCTGCTTTTCTACAGCATTCAGCACCGCATCCAGAAAGGCGCCTGCCCCGATCTCCTCGATCGGCCGGCTGTAGGCGGAAGAACCACTTCCCCAGTGGCAGTGAAACAGCAGCCAGGGCTCAGCCTGCTGATCTATGGCGTACTGAGCCACCCGGCTATCCCCATGGAAATGAATGACAAGGCGGGCCTGGCTTGTTTTCCTCCACACATCAGGCACATACAACTTCCCCTGAAGCCCTCCGGGCAGGCCAACGGCCATCCCGGCATCCGTTACGGAATCGAGAGGCACCCGGTAGTGCAGCCTTGTATATTCCACCATAGGTGCAGGGTACTGTGGGCTCATTTTTGTCTCTTCCGGAGCCCGGCAGGCCGTAAGGCTCCAAAAGAGACAAAGCATAAGTAACTGTTTCATCATATTTAAATTTTGAATCCAAAAGCCTAATCAATGTTTGCTATTTCAAACAAAAACCCTATTTTCGTTTAAAATAGCAAACATCATGACTTCCAGGAAAGCTCTTTTACGCCCCAAAGAAAAAAAGATACTCTCAGAGCTGGGTGAAAATATTAAACTAGCCCGGCTCCGGCGCAAGCTCTCAGCTGAACAGGTAGCTGAGAGGGCAAACATCAGCAGAAGTACTTTATGGAATATTGAGAAAGGCAGCCCGAATGTTTCCATGGGAAAGTATGTACAGGTTTTATCGGTGCTGGGTTTGGAGAAGGATCTTCTTACTGTAGCATCCGATGATCTACTGGGGAGGAAACTGCAGGATGCCGACTTGAAAACCCCTAAAAGGGCGCCTAAAACGGAAACGGAGCAATGAAGGAGATCATCGTGTACACCAATCCGATAGTTGAAATATCTTTTATGGCTACAAAATTCTGCTTCGAACCATTATTTTGGGATCGACAAGGCCTACCAGATACCCTGTAAGGCCAGTGCACCCGGCCGGGTTTTATATAAATAAGACAGCAAGCCGTTTGGAAAAACCTTCAATTAACTATCGATTATGAAAAAACAAAAACCAACATCCACTCCCCTCTCCCGCCGCTCCTTCCTCGAAAAAGGAGCCATCGCCTCCTCCTTTTTCATCCTACCCCGCCATGTACTGGGCGGCCTGGGCTATACCGCACCCAGCGACCGGCTGAACCTGGCGGCCATCGGTGCCGGTGGCAAGGGAGTGAGTGACATCCGCAATGCCTCCGTCAACGGCAGGGAAAGAGTGGCCGCCCTCTGCGATGTGGATTTTTCCGGCTCCGCAAAACGTTCCGTGGAAGCCTTCCCGGAGGCGAAGCTGTACCACGATTTCCGGGAAATGCTGGATAAGGAAAAAGACATCGACGCGGTGACGATCTCCACGCCCGACCACATCCACGGGCCGGCGGCCGCCTACGCCATGGAAAGGGGCAAACACGTATACGTCCAGAAGCCGCTGACGCACAACATCCGGGAAGCGAGAATACTGACGGCCATGGCCAGAAAGCACAAGATCGTCAGCCAGATGGGCAACCAGGGGGCTTCCAACCCGCTGCTGGGCATGGTCCAGAAATGGGTGGACTCGGGGGTGCTGGGTAAGATATCAAAGGTGGAGGTTTGGACAAACCGCCCCGTCTGGCCGCAGGGTGGCGCCATGCCGGAGCCTGCCCCCGGCCAAAAACCCGAAGCGCTGCACTGGGATCTCTGGCTGGGCCCGGCTGCTTACCGCCCCTATACCCCTGACTTGCACCCCTTCAACTGGCGCGGCTGGTGGGACTACGGCACGGGAGCCCTCGGCGATGTGGGCTGCCACCTGATCGACATCCCCTTCCGGACGCTGGGCCTGCAATACCCCACCGATGCGGAATGTAGCGTGGCGTCCACCTATTCGCAAATGTGGACACCGGATTATCATCCGGAAAGCTGCCCTACGGCTTCCTTTATTACCCTGCACTTCGAAGCTACGGACAAAAGCCAGGCCCCGATCGAAATGACCTGGAGCGACGGCGGCATCCGCCCCGCCCACCCCGGGATCATTCCCGCGGATCACGATATCGGCGGAAAAAACAGCCAGAACGGCGTGCTGATCATCGGTGAGAAGGGCCTTATCTCCACCAACATCAACGACAGCTCCCCGCTGATGCCCAAGCTCTACCTCAACGACGGCACCACCGAGTTCGGCCCGGAGACGGAAGAGAACGAAGAACCGGAATACGGCCATCAGCGCAAATGGGTAGACGCCTGCAAGGCCGGCTTCGACAGCCCGGAACACCGCGCCCTGACTTCCTCCTTCGACTATGCCGGCCCGATGACGGAAACCGTCCTGATGGGAAACCTAACCATCCGCAGCCATATGCTCCGGCGGGAGAACAGCGAGGGCCGGATGGAGTACTTCGGCCGCAAGAAACTGCTGTGGGACGGGGAGAATATGCGTATCACTAACCTGGAAGAGGCGAATCAGTTTGTGGGGAGGGTTTACCGGGAGGGGTGGAAGGTATGATTAAGTAACTGTCCAAAAATAAAGTTTACAATTACGGCAGAGCCGTATAGTTCAA
>CAYVVK010000313.1:0-7541 GCA_964454855.1 uncultured Phaeodactylibacter sp.
AAACGAGCGGATGATATCCAGCCTCTGTCCCAATTTGAACTACCGGAACACGATCTCGATAAAGGAGCGCCCTTCATGATGACCGACCCCGCCCACCATCAGGAACTCGCCCGCTACCGCCACAACGCCTACCTGGTGCTTCAGGAGGTAGCTAAAGACTATGAATATGCTTCCGAAGTAGCTACCTGGCCCCATCATTTTGACACCGGCAGCGTCATCACTGTAAAATTTGATGACCAGAGCAACCCCATGAAAACCATAGGTATCGGGCTGGCACCCGCTGACAATATAGCTGACGAAGCGTACTACTATGTCAACCACTGGCAAAAGAAGGGCAAGATAGATTATGACACCCTGCCCAGCCTGGCCGGCGGCGCCAAGTGGCATACCGACGGCTGGAAAGGGGCCGTGCTGAAAACTTCAGATGTCCTGAAAAAGAAAACTGGAGAAGAGCAACACCAACTGGTGGAAAACTTTTTGCGCACTACCATCGCCTCTACCCTGGAATTGCTGGAAGCAGACGCGGTCAAAGCCTGATCACTCCTGAAACACTCAGCAAAATCGCTCATAGATCCGACGCTGTTGCTATGGGCGATTCTATTTCGGGCATTGCTATTTTATTAGCCCGGCCCTCACTGAACAATCGGCGGGCAATAGTATTTCATTTATATAACCACATCCCTTTGCTATGATCCTGATGCTTAGGTTGAGCCAATGGGCCTTTACCCTTGTGGCGGGGTTGATATTCCTGCTGAATTCCTGCATCTCCTTCCATACTTCCGGCCAGAAGGTGGAACGGTACTTCGGCAAACGCGATGTGGCCGTCCGGATACAATACCTGGACTTCCGCGGCAAGAAGATCAGGCACATAGAAACCGGCCTGGAAAAAACTTCAAAACTCATCGTTTTCGTACACGGCGCCCCGGGTTCTTCCAATAACTTTTTCCAATACTTAAGTGATGAGAATCTGCTGGAACGGGCCCGTTTGGTGGCCATTGACCGCCTGGGCCATGGAAATTCCGCGCTGGGAAAGGCAGTTACCTCGCTGGCTGTTCATGCCGCACAGGTACACGAGGTAGTGAATCAGTACGATGCCGATACCGTCATCCTGGTAGGGCATTCCTACGGAGGCCCTATTGTCGGAAAGTGCGCGATGGATCTTCCTGAAAAACTAAGTGCCGTGGTGATGCTGGCGCCGCTCAATGACCCGGAGAGTGAACCTGTATTCTGGTACGCACACCCAGGGCGCTGGAAGGCTACCCGCTGGATGCTGCCTGAGGCTTTAAAGGTAACGGCCGACGAAAAGTTCAGCCACGCTGCCGCCCTGGAGGAGATCAGCAGCGGCTGGAAAGATATATCTGTTCCTGTGGTACACATTCACGGCCGTAAAGATGGCCTGGCGCCGCCACAACCCAATTTGGCCTTTAGCAAAAAAAACATACCCGAAAAATACCTCAACCTCATCTATCTGAAAGATACCGGACATTTAATACCCTGGACAGATTATGATATTGTGAAAGAAGTACTACTGGATCTGCTGGGGCCTGAATAAAATTTTAAGCCTGCCGGCGCCGCCATCGGGCCACAGGCTAATACTAAATCATCATTCATGACTCTTCAAACCGATATTACCCGCGCCGCAAACGTATTGCAACGCTATCAAACCATCCGGGAGCAGAGCCTCAGCCTCTGCGCTTCGTTGGAAGTGGAGGATTTTGTAGCCCAGCCCGTAGTGTTTACCAGCCCCCCTAAGTGGCACCTGGGCCATGTGACCTGGTTCTTTGAGAACTTCATTCTCGCAGAATACATAGAAGGTTACGAGTTGTTCAACGAACGCCTCAACTATTGTTTTAACAGTTACTACCGCAGCCAGGGGCCCCGCATCCTGCGCAATAAGCGGGGCAACCTCACCCGCCCGCCCCTCAGAGAAGTACTGGCCTACCGCAAACACGTAGACGAGCAAATGGCCCGCCTGCTGGGGCAGTACCGCGACAAAGAGGTGCCTCAGGAACTGGCCGGGCTGATAGAAGTCGGCCTGCAGCACGAACAGCAACACCAGGAACTGCTGGTGACGGACATCAAGTACATCCTCGGCCACAATCCCCTGCACCCCGCTTATAAAGAGCTGGAGCAGCCGGAAAGTAAGCCGGCCCCCGAAATGGAATGGACGACAGTGGAAGAAGGCGTATACGAGATCGGCTACGAAGGCGATGCTTTCTGCTGGGACAACGAGCTGAGCCGCCACAAAACTTACCTGCACGAGTATGCCATTGCCAACCGCCTGGCTACAAATAGCGAATACATAGAATTCATGGAGGTCGGCGGCTACAAAAGTTTCGAATACTGGCTGGACGAAGGCTGGGCATGGGTGGAACAGCTGGAAGTCAAAGCCCCGCTCTATTGGTACGAACAGGACGGCGAATGGTGGCACTACACCATGAGCGGCCTGCAGAAAATCGACCCCCATCAGCCGGTAACCCACATCAGCTACTACGAAGCCGATGCCTTTGCCCGCTGGAAAAGCCATCGCCTGCCCACCGAACAGGAGTGGGAAGTGGCCTGCCGTAAATTGCACGATGAAATTCCCGAAGCCGGCAATTTTGTAGAGGCCGGCCATTACCATCCCCTTGCCCCGAAGAATAAAAAGGATAACCAGATGCTGGGCAACACCTGGGAATGGACCGGCAGCGCCTACCTTCCCTACCCCAACTACCCACAGTTTGAAGGCGCCCTGGGAGAGTACAACGGCAAGTTTATGGTCAACCAAATGGTGCTGCGCGGCGGCTCCTGCGCTACACCCCGCTCTCACATCCGCATCAGCTACCGGAATTTCTTCCACGCCGATGAACGGTGGCAGTTTACCGGTATCCGCTTGGCAAAATAAGGGCGCTGCTTTGGGGTTGGTGCCAATAGAGGCCTTCCAACCCCTTCAAATATTTACCGTAACTATTTTACCAATACTAACATACACCAAAAAATCATGGTATCATCCGCCCAACAAGGCCTGGCAAAGGCCGACACGGCAATGGCCAAAGACGTGCTGCAGGGCCTCAGCCGCACCCCCAAGCGCCTGTCCTCCAAATACTTTTACGACGAAAGGGGAGACAAGCTCTTCCAGCAGATCATGCACATGCCGGAGTACTACCTCACTGGCTGCGAGCTGGAGATCTTCCACACACACAAGGAAAATATCCTCGAGGCCATCGGCGAAAAGCACTTCCGGCTGTTGGAACTCGGCGCCGGCGACGGCATGAAAACCAAGGTGCTGCTCCGCCATTTTCTGGAGCAGCAGGTGGATTTTAAATATCAACCCATAGATATTTCTCAGAATGTGCTGAACGAGCTGGAAGGCAGCCTGAAAGAAGAGCTGCCCGGCCTGGCTGTCAACAGCCTGCAGGGAGATTACTTCAAGGTGCTGCACGAACTGCGGGATGAATCCGATATTCCTAAGGTAGCTCTCTTTCTGGGCGCCAATATCGGCAATTTCTTCCCGCCAGATGCCTTGCGCTTTCTAAAGGCCCTGTCCATGGAACTCAATTCCGGAGACCTGCTTTTCATCGGCTTCGACCTGAAGAAGGACCCGGAAGTCATCCTGAATGCCTACAACGACCCGGCAGGCATCACCGCCGCCTTCAACCTCAACCTGCTGCGCCGCCTCAACCGAGAGCTGGGCGCCAATTTCGAGCTGGAGCACTTCAAACACTGGGAAACCTACGACCCCATCACCGGTGAGACGAAAAGCTTCATCGTCAGCCTGAAGGATCAGCACGTTTTCATCAAAGCGCCGAATCAGTCCTTTCACTTTGAAGCCTGGGAAGCTGTAGAAGTGGAACTCTCCCAGAAGTACAGCCTCAGCGAGGTGGAGGCCCTGGCGGAACAGTCCGGCTTTGAGGTGCAGCAGCACTTCTTTGATAAGCGGAAGTATTTTGTGGATAGCCTTTGGAGGGTTTCGTGATTCGCCGCTTAGCCATACGGCCCGTTGGCGGCTTGTTGGCCATAATGCCCCGCTTTCATTACTTATTACTGAGGGTTATTTAGCCGCTGGGCGGGCTCGAGCCGCCTAGCGGCTATCACCAACCCCCTGCCCGGCCGGCGCCGCATCCTTCACCCGCAGCGCCTGCTGCAAATGCCGTTGCTGGTGCGCGATGACAAAGCGGAAAGCATCCCCGGTTTTCATACGCAGCAGGCGGAGTACTTCCACCTTTACTTTGCGTCGGTTGAGGTTGGCCTGTTTGGCTTGCGTCAGCAGTTGCAGGAGGTGGCGCTGGTGGTTCAGGAATTCTTCCAGTACCTCCATGCCCAGCTTGCTACCGCCGGGGTTGAGGTGCTTCATGGTTTTCATGGGCTGGGCGTTTTCCGGGGAGATGGACCTCACGAAGTAATCGCCCAGCCAGCCGGGGCGGAAGGGGGCGGCTTTGCCGCTGCTCTTTACCGCTGTTTCCAGTTCGGCATTGTAAAAGCGGTTGTAGCGGTTGAGGTGCTCGAAGCACTCCAGGATGCTCCACTTGTCGAAAGCGGGCTTCCGGTTCAGGGCGGCCTTGTTCAGCGGCAGGAATTCCGTCTCTACGGTTTCGATGATCTGTTGTACTTCGGACTGCAGTTGCCCGATCAGGTTTTTTGTTTCCATTTTCGTTTTAATTTTTGACAAAGATAGGGGGTGAGGTTTTCGCGAACCTTGATCGAGATCAAGGTTTTGAGCTTCCCGCCAGGGTGCGGCTTCCCGCCGCGCCCTGGCTTTACAGTAAAGGGTGTCTGAAAAGAATAATGCAACAATATAACCCAGACCCATACCCATACGGGCCCGTACCGGGGCGGGTTTCGCTACGCTCAACAATCTCCCCGGAACGCCTGAAAATAAAGCGCTTCAGGCTCTGCTTTCGAAGCAGTATAAGTAAACTAAATCTGTCCGCCTACTTACCTCATATTCCTGCTCAAAGTCTCCGGCGTCATCCGCAAATAAGAAGCGATATACTTATTGGGGATGAGCTGAAAGATATGCGGGCTGCGGTTGAGCAGGCGCTGCAGGCGCTCGCGGGGCGAGACCGTCAGCAGGTCGATCTCGCGTTCGATGCGGCCGAGCAGGGCCTCTTCCAGCATCAGGCGCCAGCTGTGCTCGATGGCGGGGTGCTCGCCCATCAGGCGGTAAAAGTCAGTGCGGCTGGTGCCGGTGAGCTCCGCCGGGCTCATGGCCTGAATGTAGTAGTCGGAAGGGCGGTTGCGGAGGAAGGAAGGGATAGAAAGGATCAGGGTATGTGGATAGCCGAAGCCAACCACCTGCTCGTTCTCTTCGATCTCGTGGAAGATGGCCAGGGTGCCTTCCTCAATATAGTAGAGGTGCTGCTCCACCTGCCCTTTGCGGGTGAGGAAGTCGCCGCGTTTGAGGCTTTTGGGCTTCTGCCAGTGTTGGAGGAGGGCAATGGCGGCCTCGGCGGGCAATTCTAGTTGTTCGTGGAGGAATTGGGTGAGTGATTCCACGCTTTTTGGAGTAAAACTACAAAATTGGGGTTTCCGGAGTTCCCCCAAACTCTCTATATTCACAGTCCGCAATACCAATTGTCATGAAAAATACTATCCTGGCCATTACCACCCTCTTCCTCCTGCAGGCCTGCAGCAATGCTCCGCGCCAGCCCGATCCGGGCGAGATCGCCACCGAATTGTACAACCGCATCCAGGAGCAGCTCATCACTGCCCAGCCCGGTGATGTGGTGGAGATCCCCGAGGGCGCCTACTTTTTTGACCGGCCGCTTTCTCTGGACGGCATCGCCCACATTACCATCCGCGGGGCGGGCATGGATAAGACCGTATTGTCTTTCCTGGGGCAGAAGGCCGGCGCGGAAGGCCTGCGCATCACCGCCGACTCGGTAACCATCGAAGGTTTTACCATTACCGACACCAGGGGCGACGCCATCAAGGCGCAGGACTGTGAGGGCATAACCTTCCGCAATGTCAAAACCACCTGGAGCGGTGGCGCTAAGGAAGAGAACGGCGGCTACGGCCTCTACCCCGTATCCAGCCGGAATGTGCTGATCGAGAACTGCGAGGCCAGCTACGCTTCGGATGCCGGCATCTATGTGGGGCAGTGCGAGAATGTGACCGTCCGCAACAGCTATGCCCATGAGAATGTCGCAGGCATCGAGATCGAGAACTGCATCAACTCGGAAGTATACGGCAACCGCGCCGAGCACAATACCGGCGGCATCCTGGTGTTCGACCTGCCGGAGCTGCCCGCCGGCAACGGCCGCGACTGCAAGGTTTATGACAATAAGATCATCGAGAACAACCACAAGAACTTCGCTCCGGAGGGCAATATCGTGGGCATCGTCCCGCCCGGCACAGGCATCATCCTGCTGGCGGCTAAGGAGGTGGAGGTGTACAACAACGAGATCATCGGCCACAAGACCATCGGCACAGCCATCGCCAGTTACTACATCACGGAAGAATCCTGGGAGGACGAGAACTACGACCCCTATGCCTACGATATCTACATCCACGACAATACCTACGAGCGCAAGCGCGCCGTACCCGACCTGAGCAAGGACTTCGGAAAGATGGTCAACTACCTCTTTCCCGGCCAGCCGCAGGACATCATCTACGATGGCATCATCGATGAAGAGCGCCCGGCCGGGCCCAACCCCATGAACATTTGCATACAGCAGCCGGGAGAAGGCCTGCGCTTCGCCAATATTGACGCGGCGCATGAGTTTGAAAATGTACAGACGGAAATGGCGCCTTATGATTGTGGGGGGCAGTTGAGTGTGGAATAGTTACAAAATTCATAGTGAAAGAATCATCATATGCGCATCATAATAATTGTATCATTTTGGCTCGCCGCCCTTTTCCTAACCTTTTGCCAAAGCCCGCAGACCGCCCGGCCGGTACAGTTCGACGCGGCAGCCATTCCCTACCCCAGGCTCTCGGACTATGCCTTCTTCACGGGGGAGCTCAAAGCCCTGACGCCTAACGAAGGCGTACTGCCCTACGAGCCCGTCACGCCCCTCTTTTCCGACTACGCCCACAAAGCGCGCTACGTATGGCTGCCGGAGGGGCACCAAGCTACCGTCGACGAAGAAGGAGTGATCGAATTTCCGGATGGGGCCGTCCTGATTAAGCACTTCTACTACCCCGCCGACTTCCGCCAGCCGGATAAAGACTGGGATATGGTAGAAACCCGCCTGCTGGCCAGGCGCGAGGGCCAGTGGGAGGCCTTTACCTATGTCTGGGATGAGGAAGACAGGGACGCCGAACTGAATATCGTGGGCGACTTCAAGGCCGTCAGCTGGACGGATGAGGCCGGAAAGGCCCGACAGGTGGACTACGCCGTGCCCAACAAAAATCAATGCAAAAGCTGCCACAACCGAAATAAGGAACTGCTGCCCATCGGCCCCAAAGTGCGCTACCTCAATTCCGAGATCGCTTACCCCGACGGCAGCACCGCCAATCAGTTGGCCAAGTGGCAGGAAGCGGGTATCCTACAAAGCGGTGAATGGAGCGCCCGCTTCGCCGCTCTCCCCGACTGGGACGAACCCAGCAGCGGCGATGTG
>CAYVVK010000314.1:0-7505 GCA_964454855.1 uncultured Phaeodactylibacter sp.
GATTGTTGAGCATGGCGAAACCCGCCCCGGTACGGGCCCGTATGGGTCTGGGTTATATTGTTGAATTGTTATATTGTTCTGTCCACCTACTAATTAAGTAGGTGGACACAATTGTTTTACGTTTTCTTTGCACGGCCGAACGTTCGGCCGTGCAAAGAAAACGCCGTTTCGTTCGCGAGAGACTGTAGTCTCGATGCGGCATCACCCAAGTCTCCAGACTTGTGCAAGCCAATAATGTTTTAGTCGAGTCGGAGACCTGCCTGCCGAAGTGTCAGCGCAGGCAGGCTCGGAGCAAGCCGCATCGCCCGTACGGGCTCGCGAACGAAACGTAATTTAAATCTGTCCGGGTACTTAAGTAGGCGGACAGATTTATTTTACCTATACTGCTTCGGCAGTATAGTCTGAAACGCTTTATTTTCAGGCGTTCCGGGGAGATTGTTGAGCGCAGCGAAACCCGCCTGGGTCACATTGTTCTGTCCGACTACTTAAATGGCTGAATCAGCCTGATTTCAGAGGCAGGTTTTACGGTTTTAGACTTAAGAGATCGCGCAACAATAAATTGCCCATTTAAACTCGTTCTTTTGCGCGCAATCCCTATGGGCACACTGCACACACTGCTTACTGTTTACTGCCTACTCCCTACTCCCCACCGGCACTACCAGCAGCGGAATCCGGGACTGCCGCATCAACTCTTCAGAGGTTTCGCCCATCATCAGCCTGCGGAGAAAGCTTTTCTCATGCCGCCCCAGAATGATGAGGCCGGCCTTCAGTTTGGCTGCTTCCTCCACGATCATCTTGGCCGTTGGCCCCTTGATGAGCAGGCCTTCCGCCTCAATATCCCGGGATGACAGCTCATCAGCGATGGCCTGCACCATGCGGTGTTCTTCCCGCAATTCATCAGCCCGGGCATCGCGAATGTATTGCGGCCCCGAGCCTAGGCTCACAAAGGAGGGGCCGGGGGCGGCGATGTGCACCACCCAGACTTTGGCTTCCAGGGCCTGCGCCAGGCCGGTGCTCCACTCCAGCAGGGCTTCCGTTCCGGAATTTGAATCTACAGCAAGAAGAAAGCTATCCACTTTTTTCATGTTTTTTTGATTGTCGTTTTCGCCTGTGTAAATAATAACTTTCCCGATACGGCAGTTGTTTGGGGAAAGCCGGCAGCCTGCTGCAACCAAGGCCCCGCTTTTTTGTTCCATAGGTGTTTGTAGGTATTCTATTTTTTCCCTCTTTGTCCGTAAATTTGCTCTTTGCTTTAATTTGTGTTGCGGGCAAGCGAGCGCAATGGTGTGAAGTTGTGGATTATCCTTCTCTGAGAGCAGGAAATCCGCCTTCAGCTCACCCAATAAGATCCGGGTATGCACCTGGCGCTCTAACTTCGGGGATAGTCTGCAACTTTAACCAATCCGATTCATGCCTAAGAAAGATGCTGCTGTACTGGAAAAGCCAAGTGAAGAAAGGCTGAAAGACATTATTTTCATCAAAGGCGCACGTGCCAACAACCTCAAGGACGTCAGCCTGAATATACCGAAAAACAAACTGATCGTGGTTACCGGCGTGTCGGGTTCGGGCAAATCGTCCATCACCATGGATACGCTCTATGCCGAAGGGCAGCGGCGGTATGTAGAAAGCCTTTCTTCTTACGCCCGCCAGTTCCTGATGCGGATGAAGAAACCGGATGTCGACTACATCAAAGGCATCTGCCCGGCCATCGCCATCGAACAGAAGGTCAGCACAAGCAATGCACGCTCTACCGTGGGTACGCTTACGGAGATCTATGACTACCTGCGCATCCTCTACGCCCGCATCGGCAAGACCTACTCGCCCATCTCCGGCAAGCTGGTCAAAAAGCACGAAGTATCGGATGTGGCCGACTACATCCAGCAGTTTGAAGAAGGCGCCAAGGTGCAGCTCTTCATTCCCCTTCCCTACAAATACAAGGACCGGTCCGTAAAACAGGAACTGCAGCTCTTGCTCCAGAAAGGCTATACCCGCCTTCAGATTAACGGCGAACTGAAGTACGTGGAGGACATCCTGGAAGAAGCTCCGCCCTTTTTGTCCAAGAAACTGGGAGACGCCAGGGATGTAGGCATCCGGGTGCTGGTCGACCGCTTCGTAGTCAAAAAAGAGGATGAAGAGAATATAAAACGGATCGCCGACTCGGTGCAGACGGCTTTCTACGAATCAGAAGGTGAATGCCTTGTCGACATTATGGGCAAGGAGGAAAAGGAATTCAACAACCGCTTCGAACTGGACGGCATACTTTTCCCGGAACCGAGCCCGCAGCTTTTCAATTTCAACAACCCCTACGGCGCCTGCCCCGCCTGCGAAGGTTTCAGCAAGATCATGGGCATCGACGAAGACAAGGTGGTGCCCGACATGAGCAAATCGGCCTACGAAGGGGCCATTGCCTGCTGGAAAGGAGAAAAATACGGACGCTGGCTGGACCGCCTGCTGGAAAACGCCCACAAGTTCGACTTTCCGGTGCACCGCCCCTATCAGGACCTCACCAAGGAACAGCGCCGCCTGCTCTGGAAAGGAAACGAACACTTCTGGGGCATCGACGACTTTTTTTCCGAACTGGAAGAGAAGATGTATAAGATACAAAACCGCGTCATGATGGCCCGCTACCGCGGCAAGGCCAAATGCCCCACCTGCGATGGGGGCCGCCTGCGGAAAGAGGCCACTTACGTGAAGGTCGCCGGCAAAGACATCACCGAGCTGGTGGAACTGCCGATCGATGAGTTGCTGGAGTTTTTTAACACCATCGAGCTCAGTGAATTCGATGCCAAGGTAGCCCGCCGACTGCTGCTGGAGGTCACGAACCGCCTGCGATTCATGATGGACGTGGGCCTGAGCTACCTCACGCTGAGCCGCCTGTCGGCCACCCTCAGCGGCGGGGAGACCCAGCGCATCAACCTCACCCGCACCCTGGGCAGCAACCTGACCAGCTCCATGTACATCCTCGATGAGCCCAGCGTGGGCCTACACCCCCGCGACACCAGCCGGCTGGTGCGCGTACTGAAATCCCTGCGCGACCTGGGCAATACCGTGATCGTAGTAGAACACGAGGAGGATGTCATCCGCAATGCCGACTACCTGGTGGATATCGGCCCGGCCGCCGGCATCCACGGCGGGGAAGTGGTATTCGCCGGCCCCTTCGAACAGATCTACGATGAAGCGGCCGACTGCCTGACCGCCAAATACATGAGCGGCAGGATGAAGATCCCGGTGCCGGAAGTGCGGCGCAAATCCAGCAACTTCCTGCACATCAAAGGCGCCCGGCAGCACAATCTGAAGAACATAGACGTCAAAATACCGCTGAACACCATGACAGTGGTCACCGGCGTATCGGGCTCAGGCAAGACCACCCTGGCCAAGCAGATCCTCTACCCGGCAATCAAGAAGGAGCTGGGAGAAAGCTACTCCCGCTCCCCCGGCCAGTACGACGCGCTGGAAGGCGCCATCAGCCAGCTGACGCAGGTGGAAATGGTCAACCAGAACCCCATCGGCAAATCCTCCCGTTCCAACCCGGTGACCTATGTGAAGGCCTACGACGGCATCCGCAAGCTGATGTCCGAACAGCAGCTGTCCCGGATACGCGGTTTTAAACCCAAGCACTTCTCATTCAACGTAGACGGTGGCCGCTGCGATACCTGCAAAGGCGAAGGCGAACAGGTCATCGAAATGCAATTCCTGGCCGATGTGCGCCTGGAATGCGAAGAGTGCGGCGGCAATCGCTTCAAGCAGGAAGTGCTGGATGTAGAATATAAGGGCAAGAACATCTACGATATTCTGGAACTCAGCGTGGAGGAAGCCCTGGAGTTCTTCTCCGAAGAAAAAGACATCATCAGCAAAATGCAGCCCTTGTCAGACGTGGGCCTGGGTTACATCCACCTCGGCCAGTCGTCCAGCACCCTCTCCGGCGGGGAGGCCCAGCGGGTGAAACTGGCCTCCTTCCTCACCCGGGAGCGCTCCGATGAGCACATCCTGTTCATCTTCGACGAGCCCACCACCGGCCTGCACTTCCACGACATCCGCAAGCTGCTGGACGCCATGAACGCACTGGTGGAAAACGGCCATACGGTGCTCATCGTGGAGCACAACATGGAAGTGGTCAAAAGTGCCGACTGGGTGGTGGACCTGGGGCCGGGCGGCGGCAAGGAAGGCGGGGAGCTGGTATTTCAGGGTACGCCGGAGGAACTGGTGAAGGTGGAGCATTCTTACACCGGACAGTTTCTGAAGGAGAAGCTTGATTAATAATTGTAGCGTTTGAGGTAATCTCTTCCCTTAGTTAAAGCCTCTGTTTTCATTACCTTATTCACCGGCAGGAGAAGTACCGGTTGCAATGACGCGTCCTTACATCTGCCCTCCTTCCAAACAGCAGCCCCCAAAAGCTGTTCTAACAATAGAATGAGGTTTTCTCATTCCATGTGAGAAGAAAACCCACTCATGAACAACAAGAAAGCTTTACAGAAATACATCCGGCATGACATCCTTCCCACCCTCCGGCAAGAAGAAAAGACAGTGGATCTGCCTTCCTTCCTTGACTCTACAGAACATTGGGCCGTAGAAGAAGGGGAGCGCCTGCGCCAGTTGGCCATCGCCCTTGAGGAGGAAGACGAGAACCTTTCCCTTCCCGATATGTGGGATAAGCTGTCTTCCATCTATGAAGAAGCTTCCAGGCGGGACGGGGAGAACCCACTCATCTACCACTCCAAGGCCATCACGGCCCTGCACACCATACAGGCAGCCTGGATGAACGAAAATTACCATAAGCTCATTCCCCAACTGAAGAAAGAGGCGCTGCATGCCATTCAACAAGCTGTAAGCCTGGAGGAAGACAACGCCAACTTCTACTACACCTGGGGGCTGATCCTGGATTTCACCAAATCGGAAAGTGAGGCCACACTTCAGAAATTCCGTGAAGCCCTGGAAAAAGACCCTGAGTTTCACATGGCGCGCCTGTATCTCGGCGACCTGCTTTTCCACAATGGGCAATGGGAAGCCGCCCTGGCAGAACTGGAGCGCGTGGGCCGCAAACCATTGCTGGAAGACTGGCCCCTCTGGCGCTCCGTACTCCTGGAAGAACTTACCTATATCTGTTACCAGAAACTCGATCGGGAAAGGCTGGCCGCCGAAACCTTCGGCCGCCTGGTCCACCTCTATAAAAATCACGAATTCGACCAGACCGACGAACCCATCCGCCTGCTGGATTTCCTGGAGGAAACCCGGCAGATGGAAAGGCTGGAAGAGCTTATAGAGGTGTTGGAGGGGGATAGGGAGTGATCCGTGATTCGTTCCGCCCGGGCAGTGATGCGCGCTCCCAAATCGTAAATTGTAAATGCCTCAATCGCAAATCGGACATCCCCCCTCTCACTATTTAAACGGATCCGAAAAGCGAGGCGCTTTCACCAGTTCCTCATCCGTCAGGGTTCCCAGGAAAGCCACGATGGCTGCTTTTTCCTCTTCGTTGAGGTTTAGGCGAAGAGGCTGCCCGGTCTCCGGGTCGCGCAGGCGATGGTCGAGGTTTTGATGATCCCGGATGCCCGAATTGTAGTGTTCAACCACTTCCCCGAGGGTGGCGAAGCGGCCGTCGTGCATATAGGGAGCGGTCAGGGCGATATTCCTCAGGAAGGGAACCTTAAACTTTCCGATGTCACCCGGGAAGCCGGTGATGCCGCCCACGCCCAGGTCGGTGTATTCCTGATCCAGCCCGTTGTGGGCCACTCGCTCCGGGGAGATCGACATATTGCTGCCGTGGCAGGAGGAGCAGTGTTTGATGAACAGGGCCTTCCCCTGGTTCTCCTGCTGTGTGAAATTGGAAAAAGCATCGAATTCAGTGCGGTTGGGTGAAGAAAAGCCATCATCGAAACGCGACTGGGTGGAAACCATGGCGTTGATGAATTCCTGCATGGCATCTGTAATCAGGTGAGGCTGTATCACGTCCGTATTATAGGCTTTCCGGAAAAGTACCCGGTAGTGTTCTGCCTCCGCCAGGCGGCTGGCCAGCTCGCCCAGTTCCATGCCCATCTCGATATCATCTTCGATGGTCATTTCCGTTTGCTGCTGAATGCTGTGCGCACGCTCATCCCAGAAGAAGAGCTGTTGCTGGCCGGAGGGTATCCCGAAATCGCCGCCTCCTCCTTCGTAAGAAGATTTGAAGTTGGCCACCGCACCCAGCGCCAGGGAGTTGCGCTTCGTCACCTGCCCGTCAAAGCCTTCGCTGAAGGCCACATCGTCGGAAAAGGCCAGCTCCTGTTTGTGGCAGGACGCGCAGGAGACGGATTCGTTGCGGGAGAGCCTGGTGTCGTAGAACAGCACGCGCCCGAGCGTGGCCTTGGCGTTGCTGATCTGAGGGGGCGTCATTCCCAGCTTTTCCATGTGCTGTGGCAATTTCACCTCGTAATCGATCTGCTCATTGGGTAGGGAAAGTACGGAGGAAATGGCCTGGTATTCCTCATCGGTGTACAGAATGTATTCTACATTCACCTTGTCCTCGACACAGGAACCCAAAGTAAAGATCAGCGCAGCAAACAGTAAAATTTTAGTTTTCATAACAGGTATTTTAGATGAAAGTGACTCCTGGCTTTTTAAAAATAACCATTTTCTGAAAATCCTATTGTTGCCTCTGGGAATTATAACAATCTTACACCTCAACCCCTCAACACCCTCCGCCCGCCGAAGCCCAGGCGTAGGCGGGGCAACACCTAAGATCAAAGACGTCCCACTTCCTCCCAACGTTGGGGCTGGGCCCCGGCTTTTTTCCCAAACTTTCCTACCTTCGCAAAAAAACCAACGGAAGATGAAATTACTTGAGGGAAAAGTAGCACTCGTCACCGGCGGCTCCCGCGGCATAGGAGCGGCCATTTCCCAACGCTTTGCCGAACAGGGCGCCGATGTGGCCTTCACCTACCGCTCCTCCCAGGAGCAGGCCAATGCCGTAGCGCATCAGCTCAGCGAACTGGGCGTTAAGGCCAAAGCTTACCAGTCGGACGCCAGCTCTTTCCAGGAAGCGGAAACGCTGGCCAATGCCGTGCTGGAAGAATTCGGCAAGGTTGACATCCTCGTGAATAATGCCGGCATCACCCGCGACACGCTCATGCTGCGCATGACGGAGGAAATGTGGGACGAGGTGATCGAGACCAACCTCAAGTCCATCTTCAATCTCACCAAACACCTCATCCGCTCCATGATGAAAAACCGGGGCGGCAGCATCATCAACATGAGTTCCATCGTCGGGCTGACCGGCAATGCCGGCCAGGCCAACTACGCCGCCTCCAAGGCCGGCATCATCGGCTTCACCAAATCCATCGCCAAAGAAATGGGCTCGCGCAACATCCGCTGCAACGCCGTCGCCCCCGGTTTCATAGAAACGGACATGACGGATGCGCTGGACGAAAAGACCAAAGAATCCTACCTCACCAACATCCCCATGAAGCGCCTGGGCAAGGCCGAGGAAGTGGCCGATAGGGGAGAGGGGTCTGTCAAGGGAAAGGGAGAGGGGT